>JBATLU010000388.1:0-1558 GCA_049289475.1 Pontixanthobacter sp.
ATTTTAAAAGGGTTTAAGATGGCGATGGAGATGGCCCAATTTGATCCACAGAAAATCGCCAAAAACGATGGCAGTTACGATCTTGCGGCAAAGGAATTTCGCTTTGCTTTGATGGATGAGACCGGCGCAGCTTAAGCTATTTCGCTTACCTTTGGGCGGCCCGTTTTGTAGTATCCGGGCCGCCCTACATTCTCGATATCCATAAAAACAAATCCCCATCGGCGATCACCATCTGCGCAACCCACCTTATTTGATCGTTCGCTCGCTTACGTAGGTCAGATATTGCATCCGGTCTGCTGGAGGGACCAGAAACTGCACTTGCGTAAATTCGCCGGTGTAGAGGGTGCAGCTATCCTTATCCACTTGGGGGCCGATCGGGCCGATTGAGGCGAGCATCGGGGCTTTCACTTCGTAAGTGACCATCCGGTTGATGTCAGCTTTCCAACCCGGCAGAACCGCCAGATATTTGCGCACTTGCTCGACGCTTTCGAGATAGTCGAAAGTGGCAAAACCGCCCGGACTTGTATTGGGTTGCTTCGAGGACATTGCCATCTGGAACCGCGTTCCCGGCTGTAAGACGGAAACTTCCGGATGATACCAATCCGGCCACGGCGACATATCCTTGGTCAGCCGCGCATAGGCGGCATCGGCTTGCTGCTGGGTGTTATAGCGCCATCCATTGCGCTCCATCCAGTCGGTCGCGGCGGGGGAGTTGAGCAAGCATTCCGCCTGCGTAACCTGTTCCTGTGCCAATGCCGTGGTCGAAAGTTCCGGGAGTGATCCCGCCAACAATAAAGATGCCATCCAAAGTTTGCTGTTCATCGCCGCCTCCTGTTCAAAACAGGAAGCGGTCTAGAATGGCGCGAAAACCGGGGATTGGACAAAACCGACGCGGGGCGGGGCCGAAGTCCTGCTTAAGCCTCGGGCAGGAAATCCGGGACCGATAGATACCGCTCGCCGGTATCGTAATTGAAGCCGAGCACCCGCGTTCCTGCTGGCAGATCGGGCAGCTTCTTCGCAATCGCCGCCAGTGTCGCGCCGCTGGAAATGCCAACCAGCAGGCCTTCTTCGGTGGCGCATCGGCGGGCCATGTCTTTGGCGGCCTCCGCATCAACCTGGATCGCACCGTCGATGGACTGTGTGTGCAGATTGCCAGGAATAAAGCCTGCGCCGATGCCTTGAATCGGGTGCGGGCCAGCTTGGCCGCCGCTGATCACGGGGGAGAGTTCGGGTTCGACCGCATAGGCCTTCATACCGGGCCAATGGCGCTTCAGTTCTTCAGCGCAGCCGGTCAGATGCCCGCCAGTGCCGACGCCGGTAATCATCACGTCAATCGGATCATTGGCGAAATCCGTGAGGATTTCCTGCGAAGTTGTCCGCACATGAACTTCGTAATTGGCGGGATTGTCAAACTGGCTGGGCATCCACGCGCCGTCGGTTTGTTCCACCAGCTCGGTGGCGCGCTCGATGGCGCCTTTCATCCCCTTCGCCTTGTCAGTCAGGTCGAAAGTCGCACCATAGGCGAGCATCAGGCGGCGGCGTTCGATGCTCATGCTCT
>JBATLU010000389.1:0-3075 GCA_049289475.1 Pontixanthobacter sp.
CCAATGATGCGAGCCGCGTGCCGCCGGAATGGCATGGTTGGCTGCATGGATCGTTTGACGGCGTGCCTGAAAGTTTCCTGCCCCCGGCCAAAATATGGGAAGTCGATTATACGCCCAACGCAACCGGCACCGCGCAGGCTTACCGGCCCGCAGGCGCGCTGGAGCAAGGCGGCAAGCGCGCCAAAGCGACCGGTGATTACGAAGCCTGGACGCCGGATTCCTGATTATGCGCCGCGCAACCGCAGTCTTATGTGCGCCAGTTCTGGCATTGGCGCTGGCGTCATGCGGGCAAAACGGGCCAAGCGCGCCCAAACCTGAAGAAACCGAGATTCCTGACAGTCTGAAGGATCAGGCCAAGCGGCCCGTGCGCGCGGCCTCCGGCGAACAGATTGGCACGCCGATGGCTGAACGGGTGGCGACGATCGGTCTGCTCAATAAGCGCAACAATCTGTCGCAAGATCTGACCATGAAGCCAGGCGAATCGCGGCGAGTCGGCAATGTGATCGTTCGCCTGGCTGCTTGCGAACGTACCGCGCCGTGGGAAATGCCCAGAGAAACCGGGGCATTCGTGCAGGTTCTGGTCCGCGATACGGGAAATGCGGACAGTTGGCGGAAGGTTTTTTCAGGCTGGCTGTTCAAGGAATCGCCGTCGCTCAACGTGGTAGAGCACCCGGTTTATGACGTGTGGGTGAAAGATTGCGCAATGCGCTTCCCGGGCGATGAACGCACGGCGCCAGTAACGGCAGCCTCTGACGCCAAGCCGAAGCCAGTAGCGACCCCGTCTTCTGCAGCCCCGTCTCCCGCTACCCCTTCTTCCGCGGCCCCTTCTTCCGCGGCATCGCCAACCAGAGCCGAATAGGCCTGATGCAGCGGCACGGCAGGCGCGCCGCGCGCATCTGCGATTTGCCGCACATATTCGTCCTGACCGATTTCAACTGCCCCCATCGAGGCGAGGTGGCTGGTCATGAATTGGCAATCGAGCACACAATATCCAGCGGCCTTGAGAAGCGCCACGAGCCACACCAGCGCAACTTTCGATGCATTATCGGCGCGGCTGAACATGCTTTCGCCGCAGAAAACCCGGTCGAAACTGACCCCGTAAAGCCCACCTGCCAAGGTTTCTCCATCCCAACATTCAACCGAATGGGCGTGGCCCACATCATGAAGCGCGGCATAGCTGGCGGCGATGCGGTGGCTGATCCAACTTTCGGGATGGTCGGGCCTGGGCTGGGCGCAGGCCTCCATCACCTCGGCAAAGGCAGTGTTTAGCGTGACCGTGAAACGGTCTTGTCGCACGATTTTGCGCAGGCTTTTGGAAGGTGTAAAACTATCAAGCGGGATAATCGCCCGCTCCTTCGGCTCAACCCAGAATATTTCCGGATCATCGCGGCTGTCCGCCATCGGGAATATTCCGCTGCGATAGGCCAGCAATAGCATATCAGCCGGGATCAAGGGCGGGGTGGGGGCGTGCATGTCAGACTTCTTTAGCTTGGCTGGGCGCAGCGGACTAGGGCCACGACTTTGGCGCCGATACTGCGTCCATGCGCAGTCAATCTAGGGTCAATCCTGGGCCAATGCGCGGCCAAGCCGGGGCTAAGGAGTCGCTTGCTATCCGCTGCGCATCGCATTAGAGGCGCGTCTGCCTGCAGGAGCGTAGCTCAGTTGGTAGAGCATCGGTCTCCAAAACCGAGGGCCCACGGTTCGAGTCCGTGCGCTCCTGCCAGGCCAAATCTTTCCAGATTTATGCGTTTTGCCGCCGGACATTGTGTCCGGCGTTGGTTGCGCGCGCGTTGGCTAGGCAGCATTCCTGAACCTCAGCCAACGCATTTATTCAGGAACCTTATAGGCAGTCTGTGTATTATTAGCGACGAACCGAAGCCGCAAAAGGAGATTTGGCTATGTCGAGTTTGACCTATCGTTCCAGCGCTCCCGATCGCTGGGTCCAACCCCGCCCGCACCGCGACCCCTCGCAGCGCTATATGGCGCATGGGCCAATCCTGCCGATGGATGAGCCCGGCTTCTTTGCCCGTTTGTTCGGCGCGCGATAAAGTCCCGTGATCTGAATCAAAAAAGGGCCGGTCATCAAGGCCGGCCCTTTTCGTTTTGAATCGATAAAACCGATCAATATTCGTTGGGTTCTTCGGGTGTTTCGGCATGGAAATCGGGTCCAGCCGTCTTGTCACCCTTCGCCAGCTTGAACACCACACCTGAAAGTAGCGCGAGCGCCAGCAAGTTAGGCAGCGCCATCGCTGCGTTGGAAATATCGCCAAAGCGCCAAACCAATTGCGAAGGCAGCGTTGCACTGAGGAAAATTGCCAGACACCAAATGACGCGCCAGATGAGGTGCAACACTTTCTCACCGCGGCGGGTCGATCCCGGTACGCGGTCATAGATGAAAGTGATCGCCCGCTCTCCATAATAGCTCCATGTGAGCAGGGTGGTGAATACGAACAGGATCAGCGCGATACTGGCCACCAGCGTGCCCAGCGGAATGGTCCCGATCTGGTATGGGAATGCCGCCGCAAACGCGCCCGAGGTGGTGACAAAGCCCGACATTGCCGTTGTGCCGAGGTCTGATTGCCAGACATGCTTGACCGCCTCACCCTGATAGGTGAAATCACCCTCCACCGTCAGAATAACCAATGCGGTCATGGTGCAGATCACGATCGTATCGATGAAAGTGCCGAGCATCGCCATCCGGCCTTGCTGTTCCGGATCATCCGTCTGTGCCACTGCGTGGGCAATCGGGGTTGAACCTTGCCCCGCCTCGTTGGAGAACAAGCCGCGCGCAACACCTGCACGGATTGACAGGATAATCATCGCGCCGGCAAAGCCGCCGGTGGCGCTTTGGGTGTTGAATGCGCCGCCGAAAATACGCCCGAAGGTTTCGGGAATATCCTGAATATTGAGCGCAAGTGCAATGAGAGCCATTACGATGTAGGTGGCGGCCATGAACGGCACGACCTTGTCAGCGACGCTGCCGATCGACTTGATTCCGCCGATAATTACGATGAACACCGCAACCGCGACAATCAGCCCGCCCATCCAGCGTTCGATACCAAACAATTCATTGAG
>JBATLU010000390.1:0-5375 GCA_049289475.1 Pontixanthobacter sp.
CCCTTCGAGCGTGCCAGGATCGTTGGTCACCGAAAGATTGGGCCAGGCAAGGTTGAGATTGCCAGCACCGCCGCCGAACGGAAAATCGAAGTTGAGTTGGTCGCTGTCGGCGTCAACAAGAACCTGCGAGAAATCGAAGCCGCCGCCAGCGGATATTTCGTCAAGCGCGACGACGTCGACATAGGCGCTGAGTTCGCCTTTGGCGATGAATTCCAGGAACAGATGGGCATAGGGGCTTTGCGTTACGAAGCTGCCGCCGCTGATCAATGCCGAGGAACTCAGATAGAGCTGGTCGCTTGTCTTGTTCCAGGTTGAATCCACGGTGACGTCGACGGGAAGTTGGGCGTCGATCGTTCCGCCGTTGATTTCGAAGTCGATATCCAGACCCACCTGGAGGAACGCGGTATACCCGGCGGAAACAACGGTTTCTCCAGCGATGGAAAACGTGGCACTTCCACCCTTGTCGATGGTGATGCCGTGGAATTGGTCATGCTTGAAGACCAGGGCATCGCCTGAATCCCACATGCTCTGGCTTTCGGCGTCAAAGGTGACCGATCCTTCGTTGTGGGTAAAGTTGATCTCGATTTTTTTGCCTGCGGTCGCGGTCTGGGTGTCCCCGTTCGCCGCTTCCGTTGCTGTCGACGTAAAGGTCGGGGTGAAATTATAATCCTGCCCCGCCGCCGTCGAGACCAGGAAGGTCTGTTCGGCCACACCATTGACGACGGTCATCGGCCCCGTTGCTGTCACGGTGGCGCCTGCGGGCATGTCCCCGGCGTTGGTGAAGGCAATGCCGTTGATCGTCTCCGATCCATCGGCGTCATCGGCCCGCGCGGTAACGTGCAGGACCGTGTCGTTGACGGTTGCGCCAGCGGAAGCCGAAACCGCGATCACCGGGTTGTCGGCCACCGGCCTCACTTCCACGGTAACAACGGCGCTGTCCTGGCCGCCCTGTCCGTCCGAAATGCAATATTCGAAGCTGTCGGTCCCGGCATAGTCGGTGAACGGCGTGTAGATCACCGACTGTCCATCGGCGGCGATCGTTACCGTTCCGTGTTCGGCGCCATCGACATGGGTGACTTGCAACTGGGTGTTGGGGTCGGCGTCGGTATCATTGGACAGAACCTGGAAGGTCGTGCCGACAGGGGTTTTCGATGGGGAATCGAACCCGGCGGCGCCGTCCTCGTAGATCGCATAGGCATCGGCGTTCGCATCGGGTGCCGCCGGTGCCGTGCCAAGCAGCTTGGACGATGATCCGCCCTTGCCAGAGCCGCCGCCGATGGCATCAAGCTTGGCGCCGAAGCGCTGATAGGCGATATCGTCGAGTGTCAGGTTATGGGCCGCGTTGCTGAGCACGAACGAGACTTCGAAGTCTATGTTGTCCTTGCTGCCCGCCGTGCCCCATTCAAGCCCGACATCGAACATGTTCTTGACCTTGCCGCTGAGGTTCGCGCCATCGTCAAGATCTATGACATGATCCTTCTGGACCCGCGCCTCGGTAAGGTAGCCGTCCCCACCGCTGACGGTAAGACCGGCCAGCTTGCTGTCCGGCATGTCGAAGAACAGTGCCCGGAGATCGGCCGTTGTTCCCGTGGAATTGTCAACATCAACCTTGAAGATCAGATTTCCGCCACCGTCTTCGGTGGCAGTGATGTTGAGATTGGGGCCGTTGCCGATTGCAAATGAAATCTGGCGCTGACAAAGTTCATCAGACATGATTATATCCTTCCGAATTCATGACTTTGTGCTGTGGCATTATGCCGTATTCGCGCCCGAAAATTGTATTTTCTAAATTTTTATTTCATGATGCCGGACCAAACTGACGCCCCTGCTTTTGTATGCGCCGGTACGGCCTGAGGTTTGGCTGAGTCATCGTGAACAGGAATCGGGATGAGGGCTATCGCCCAAATGGGGGATGGTGCGTGGCGGCCCGATTGGATAAACAGGCTTGTATTTTGCCGCTCGCTTTGCGTGCGCGACACGCGGGTCATGCTATCATCACACGTCAGTCGTCATGACGCGGTCCAGCGCGGCCCGCAATTGGCGCCTGCGGAGACCTGCTATCGGCCAGTCACGCGGCGTCCCGTTTCGCGGCTGATGCGACGATGATCAGGATATGCGTCTGATCAATATTGGGCCTGCCGAAGCGGATGCCCTGGACTTCAGACTACGCCGCCGATCTGGACAACGGCGTCAAACAGGGCATTCAACCTGCTGCCCCCGTTCTTTGCAAGATTCATTATCACCGGTAAGTTTAGATTATGCACATTGCCGCTCCATGCGGCTGTTTGGCCTTGCGGTAACGTTCTCCCGTCGTCTCCAATTGCAGGAGAACCATGTGAAACAAGTCTTTCATTTATGCGCCTGCCGATATATATATTAAATTTATAAGCATGATATTGATCCCAGCCCGGGGGTTGTTGACTTATAATATAATTTGATGCCAATATATCATAAATTGCTGCCGACCATTGCTCTACACTTGCAACATATAGTATCGTAAATGGAGGAGGTGTAACTAATACGGAATTTAATGAGAAATAATTTAACCATGGTCCTAAAAAACTTGGCAAAAGTGCTTTAATAATGTCGTAGAAGTTCACTAAATGAACGGCATAAGTGTCAAAAATATTTTTTATATCTGATTGGAATTTGCTTTCGCTAAATTCGCCAGTTAAGAGTGTTGCGGGGATGGGCATCGATCCCATATCTATAGCCCCTGGTGGGCTGAGGACATTTCCTGCCCGATTGGCTGCGGTTACGTTTCCGAGCTTCATTGCCTTATTCAGCGCATCAGGAAGGGATATTTGCGAACTTGTTCCTTCTCCAATTGCAATATAAGCTGCATCTGTCACGTGATTAAGAATGGAATTTTTTATACTTATGTCAGTAGTGGTATGATAATACTTTTTAGTTAAACTTCCTTCTGCAAAATTTTTTCGTACTGCATATTGTATATCATAGTTAACAACTTTAGTTTTTGGTATTATTAATCTCCCTCTCATGGAATCCATTGCGGATTTTGTGAATGGAGCAAGGCCGAGAAATATTATATCGGTGGCAAGTCCGATGTAATAATCAATTTTATTGCTATACCTGTTCGCATATTCCTGGTCACTCATCCCTCCTGATATATCCATATCAAGATTTTTTTTGGCTAACCCATAGGCTACCGAAAGTGGTTTGCAAAAATTTACATCCCATATCTTTGATCTATGATCAATGTCCGCTGTAAAAGTGCTGCCACCATACCTATCATCGAGATAAACCGGAATTCGATTTTTTAATCGTGACGTTATTGCCATTTCCGCCTCCAAATAACATTTTTCGAATATTTATTAATGTATAGACTGTTTATATATTCTGTATTGTGACCTACCTCACGATTTTGCATTGCCGTTGGCGTATCGCCGGAGTGCCGATCGCATCGTTTGGGTGCCCGCTTTGCGACGTGTGTCGATACCGACTAATGCCAGCACGCACTGGGGTTCTCCGCGTCACGCTACGCGCAGCCGTGACGTATTCTATCGCCCAAATGGGTGATGGCGGGCGGTGTGGCGATCGGGTAAATTCCCGGGAATTCTCCAATATACCTTGCGAGCAAGCGCCCCGCCCATGCCTTCACCGCACGCCATTTCACCCGATTCTGCCGAGCCTGTTGCTCGGATCGCGATCGTCGAGGACGAACCGGGCATGGCGGCGAAGCTCAAGGCTGCGATCGATGCCTGCGAAGACCTGACAGTGGTCGGTCATGCGGCGACCTGTGCCGCGGGTGAAGTGATGATCGATCAGGGCGGCTATGACATCCTGCTATGCGACCTGGGCCTACCTGACGGTGATGGACTGGACCTCATCCGCCGTGCGGTGAAACGCGATCCCGCAATCGCGGTCATCGTCGTCACGATGTTCGGCGAACAGCGCAAGGTGATCGAATGCATCAAGGCCGGCGCGCGCGGCTATTTGCTGAAAGACCTCGAAGGTGCGCAATGCGTGGACGCGATCCACGCCATGCTCAAGGGCGGGGCGCCGATCAGCCCGGCCATCGCGCGGCATCTGCTGCAATTGGTCAGACCAGAAGAGCCGCTTGAAACCGTGGCGCTGAGCGATCGTGAAATGGACGTGCTGAATGTCCTTGCACGCGGCTTCTCCAAGCGCGAAAGTGCCGAAATGCTTGGGCTGTCCGTCAATACCGTCAACACGCACGTGAAGAGCATCTACCGCAAGCTGGCGGTCAATTCTCGCGCCGAGGCGGTATATGAGGCAACGCACCAGGGCCTCATTGATTGAGCACCGGTTGCCTCGCCGGCAACAGGGGCATCGCGTTGTTGGCAATGGTGGTTGCGCTGCTCGTGGTCGTCGGGCTGGGCGGTTGCGCTGACCGGCAGGGGCAGGGCTCCCAACGGGTCACCGAACTTCGCGATGCCGAAATTGCGTTTTCCACCTCGGAAAATCCGCCGGTAACGGGCTGGCGCCATGCCACGCTGCCGCTCTGGTCGCTCGAAGAAGAAGCCCGCGCCCGTGAAAACGGACACATGGTTGTCTGGATCAGGTTCCGCTTCGACGCCGCCGCCGCCGGAGAGGGACCCGGCGCGCTCTACACCGAAGACGTCGCCGAACGCTATGTCGCCTGGCTGAACGGGGCTAATATCCATCGCACGTATGCCGGCGCGGACGATCAGGTGCTCGGTTGGAACCGCCCCGAGCTTGTCGTTCTGCCCAGCGGTGCGCTGCGGCCGGGCGTCAACGAATTGGTGATGCGGGTCGATACCGGTGTGAACTGGTTCCTCTCGGTGGGTCATGTGAAGGTCGGCTCGTTCAAGATTCTGCGAAGCGAATATCGCTGGCGGCATTTCTGGCGCATCGACGCGCCGCGCGCTGCCAACCTCATCCTGCTGGCGCTGACCGGGTTTACCTTCCTGCTGTGGCTGGCACGGCGGGAATATGAGCCTGAATGGATCTGGCTTGTCGGGATCGGTGCGCTCTACTTTATTCGCGGGACGATTTTCTATTTCGAAAGACCGCCGTTCGATCCGCTTTTATTTGCGTTGATTTCGCAGACCAGCCTGTTCTTTCTGCCACCGGTCGCGTTCGGCTTTTATGCGGAATTCCTCAAGATTCCCAATCGGCGCAAGCTGAACCTGCTCTATTTCGGGTTTGGCGCGATCCTGGCGGTTGTATCCATCGTTCTGGAGGCAAACGGCCAGGAAGGCCGCGAATGCACTGTGGTGCTGCTGGCGATGGCCGTGGTCAGCACGATCTACGCGTTCCGGATCAAGACCAACGCCGACAGGTTCGAGCGTATGCTGATGCTGACCGTGATCTCGGCGACCGTCGCCACCGGCATCCACGACCTGGGGCGGCAGGATCATCTGCTATGG
>JBATLU010000391.1:0-7546 GCA_049289475.1 Pontixanthobacter sp.
GCACCGGACCGTGCCCACCAAGCTCCATCGTGGTGCGCTTCAAATCGTCGGCAGCCAGTTTGACCAGATGCTTGCCGACTTTGGTTGATCCGGTGAAGCTGACTTTGCGGATGATCGGGGAGCCGAGCAAATGACGGCTGACATCATCGGGCACGCCGAACACAACTTGGCAGACGTCTGCGGGCATTCCGGCGTCGAGCAAGCATTGCACAGTGGCCAGCGCAGCCGCTGGTGTCTCTTCGGACGGTTTCACGATCACGGAACAGCCTGCCGCAACCGCGCCGCCCACTTTGCGGACAATGTTGATGACCGGAAAATTCCACGCGGCAAAGGCGGCAACCGGACCGACGGGTTCATACCGTACTTCGGCGCGCTTGCCTGCGGGGCGGACCATTGTACGGCCGTAGATGCGTTTGCATTCACCGGCGTAGAATTCCAGTAGCATCGCACCGTAAATGGTTTCGCCCTTGGCTTCGGCCAATGTCTTGCCCTGTTCGAGCGTTAGCGCCTGAGCGATTGTGCCGACGCGTTCGCGCATCAGCGCCGCAGCTTGAGTGATAATTGCAGCGCGTTGTTCCGGCAGGGTTGCGCGCCAGATCGAAAAGCCCGTGGCTGCGTTTTCCAGCGCAGCATCAAGATCTGCGGTGGTTGCATGGGGAACCGTGCCCAGCACTTCACCCGTCGCAGGATTGACCACTTCGCCGACTTTGCGGCCTTCGCCCGAAACAGTCTTGCCGCCGATAAGAAGGTGGAGGGATGGATATTCGCTCATGGAAGTTTCCTCAAATTGATGCTGCTATGGCATGGAGATGGGAATGCACCTGCCATTTTGCGAGGGGAAGCAACAGACTGGTGAATGTTCATCTTGGGTGCTCTATAGATGAGGTTATGTCCTTTCGTATCTTACCGCTCGCCGGGCTAATTGCAGCCTTCACCGTAGGCATCACTGGGGCCAGCCTGTCCGCCCAAAGCAGCCCCAAGCTCTCTCTGGAACAGACTTCCGCAGTGCGCTGCGCTGCCGCTTTCGCGCTTGTCGCGCAGGACCAGGCGCGCGGAAATACCGAAGCCAGCCAATATCCCGAACTGGGCGAGCGAGGCCGCGAATTCTTCGTGCGCATTGCGGCGCGATTGATGGATGAAACAGGCGCGGACCGTGCGATTGTGGCGGATTTGATGCAATCCGAAGCCCAAAAACTGCAGCGCGATGGCAATCTCTCCGAAGTGATGCAGCCGTGTCTTTTCATGCTGGAGGCGTCGGGGATTTGATGCCGCGCGATATGGACGGATGCAACAGATTGCGGCAATAGGCTGACCATGTGGCGTCTCTATCAATTCCCGCTCTGCCCGTTCAGCCGCAAGGTCCGCTTGCTGTTGAGCGAGAAAGGCGTGGGCTACGAATTGTGGCGGGAAAATCCGTGGGAAGGCAATGACGATTTCTTCGCCCTCAATGCAGCCGGACGAACGCCTGTGCTGCATGATGCGGACAAGAAAATCACCCTGTGTGACAGTCGTGCGATTTGCGAATATTTTGAGGAAACGGTCGATCAGTCGCCGATGATCAACGGCACGGTCAAGGAACGGGCCGAGATCCGCCGTCTGGTGGCGCTGTTCGATGAGAATTTTTTTGCCGATGTGACGCATCCCTTGCTGCATGAACGGATGAAAAAGCGTCTGATTTTGCGTCAACCACCCGATTCCAGAGCGCTCGCGCAGGCGATGCGAATGGCGCATGGCCATCTCGATTATCTCGATTATTTGATCGATACACGCCCGTGGTTGGCGGGGTCGCGAATGAGCATGGCAGATCTGGCTGCGGCGGCGCAGATCAGCGTTGCCGATTATCTAGGCGGGATTGACTGGAAGGGGCATGAGCAGTCGAAAGGCTGGTATTCGGTTTTCAAAAGCCGGCCGAGCTTCCGCCCGTTGTTGTCCGAACGGATGGAAGTGATCCAGCCGCCCAGCCAATATGCGGATGTTAATGCCTGATTTTGACCTAGGTTGGGCGGCGGTGGGCGCGTAGGCAAAACGTTCTGGCGACTAAATCGCTTTACCCGTTCACGCGCTGTTAGAACTGCTCTATGCATCTGCATCAGGATGGGCAGGTGCACACGCGCCGTTGATCGGGTAAGAACAGTCGATGGCACAAAGGGGCAGCCGGCGCGCAGCCAGCGCAAGCCGGAATCAGGATAGCAAACCTGCCAAGCAAAAGCCGACCGGCTGGCGCTTGTGGATCCGCCGGATATTCTTGTGGGGCACCGGGCTTGCCTTGCTCGGCGTGCTGTTTCTTGGCCTGGCAGTGATGTTCGCTGCGCGCTCGCTACCGACATATCAGGAATTGAAGGCCACCCAGAACGCGCAGACTATTATTGTGCGTGCGCGCGACGGGACAGAGATTGCCCAGCTTGGCCCCAGTTTTGGCAAATGGTTGGCAGCTGACGAGATTCCGCAAGTGATGAAGGATGCGATGATCTCGGTCGAGGACCGCCGGTTCAACAGCCACTTCGGGGTTGATCCAATCGGGCTGGGTCGCGCGTTTTACGTCGCCGCAACCGGCGGCGGGCGTGTGTCAGCGACTTCGACAATCACCCAGCAATTGGCGCGCAATATCTTCCTCAATTCCAACCGTACGCTGGACCGCAAATTGCGTGAGGCGGTTCTGGCGATGGCGCTCGAGAGCAAATTTTCTAAGGACCAGATCCTCGAACTCTATCTGAACAAGGTCTATTTTGGCGGCGGCGCATATGGCATCGACAGCGCGAGCCGTAAATTCTTCAGCCATCCCGGGACCGAGATAAATACCGCAGAAGCGGCGATTATTGCGGGCCTGGTCAAGGCGCCCTCGCGTTATTCGCCGACTGCCGATGTGCAGGCGGCGGTCGACCGGGCTCAAGTGGTGCTGCGATTGATGAAAGAGCAGGGCCGCATCGCGGAAAATGTCAGTGTTGACCCCTCGGCGGTCAAGCTGAAAGAGGACAAGAGCCAGAATTCGATCCGCTACTTTACCGATTGGGCTCTGCCGCAGCTCGACATTCTGCTGCCCGAAACCTTCGAGCCGATCGAAGTATGGACTACGATTGATGTCGGAATGCAGCGCACTGCAGCCACGGCAATCAAATCCAATACGCCGGGCGGCGCGCAAGGCGCGTTGGTCAGTCTGGACCGTGACGGCGCAGTGCTGGCGATGATCGGCGGCACCGATTATGTCGAAACCAATTACAACCGCGCGACCGAGGCGATGCGTCAGCCGGGTTCCGCATGGAAGTTGTTCGTCTATCTGTCCGCGTTGGAAGCGGGATACACGCCCGAAGATATGGTCAAAGATGTGCCCGTTACAATTGATGGGTGGAGCCCCAAAAATTCCGGCGGCAGCTATGCCGGCGAAATCAATTTGCGCACCGCCTTTGCCTATTCGAAAAACACCGTGGCTGCGCAATTGGGAAATGAAGTCGGGTTCGGTACGGTTGCGTCGATGGCCAAAAGGTTCGGTATCACCACTCCGATATCCACCTATCCCTCGATGGTTCTGGGAAGCTCCGAAACCCGTGTCATAGATATGACGCGCGCCTTTGCGGCGGTTTCGGCTGGCGGTAATTCGATCGAACCTTACGGCATCGTCAAAGTAACCACGGCTGACGGCGGCGTACTCTATCAGCACGAGAAGGCGCGGAGTTCGCAACTGGTGCCCGATTATGTTGCCGCAGCGATGACCGATCTGATGCAGACTGCGGTCAATACGGGTACTGGCAAGGCAGCCCAAATCGGACGTCCGGTCGCAGGCAAGACCGGCACCACGTCGAGCAATAAGGACGGTTGGTTCATCGGCTTTTCAAGCGGGATAACCACCGGCGTTTGGATGGGGCGTGACGATGCCAAGGCTGTGCCCGGCCTGCAGGGGGGCCGCGCTCCGGCGCAAGCGTTTGCCGCATTCATGCGCTATGCGGTGAAGGACCGTCCGGTCGAACAATTCAACACCGAGTTGAAACTGCCCGAATGGCAGTTGGAGCCCGACGACGAGTTCTATTTCGGTAACCCCGATGAATATTACTATATTGACGAGCAAGGCAATCTGATCGAGCCCGGCGTTCCCGGTGGGCCGGTCCAGCCCGGACAAGGTCCGACAGGTCAAACGACACCGGGCGATGTCACGCGCCGTCCGCAGGTTCCGGAAAATGATGCGCCAACCGCTGCTAGCGATGACTTCCTCGACCGGGCAACGGGCGAGAAGCCAGCCACACCGGTACGGCCGGTACCACGCAGCGCCCCCACGGCGGTCCCCATAAACAGGCCGCCGCAGCAGGCACCGGTGAATTAATCTGCGCTCACAATTACGTCGCGGCGCGGCGGCTTACAACGCAACGCACAAGAAAAAGGCCCCTCCATTGCGGGAGGGACCTCTTGCTTGAGTAATTTTGCGGCTTAATTAGCGCAGGCGGATCGCCCGGTAGGTAGGCGGACCGCCAGCACGCTGCACTTGCAACAGCAAAGCATCGCGTTTGTTCGCCACCGCGTCCTTCACCTGGGCTTCCAGATCGGCGATGCTGGCGACTGGCTTGTAATTGGCCGAAATGATGATGTCACGGCTGCGCAGACCCTTTGCGGCGGCATCCGAATTCTGGTCAACGCGCAGAATGGCGACACCCTTGGTGCTCGACGCAATGTTAAGCTGGCGGGCAATCTCGGCGTTAATTTCGACCACTTGCATCCCCAGCTTGTCAACAATCGGACTCGCTTGATCGGATTGGTCGGGCATTGCGGGATTTTCATCGTCGCTGAACATCTGACGGTCACGGATTTCGTCTTCGCTCGGGCGTGTGCCCACTGTCGCGCGGACAGTGCGGGTTTTGCCGTCACGCAGCAACTCAATCGGAATGGTCGATCCCGGTTTGATATTGGCGACGAGGAACGACAGCGTCTGGTCCGGCGTTACCGTTTTGCCATTGACTGACAGGACGATATCGCCCGCCTTGATTCCAGCTTTGTCGGCGCCTGCATCGGGTTCGACCATCTGGACAAATTCGCCGCGATTGTGACTCAGGCCGAGCGAGTCTGCCAAATCATCGTCGATCTGGCTGATGCTCACACCAAGATAGCCGCGCTCGATCTTTTCGCCGTTTTTGAGCTGCTCGACAATCGGCTTGGCGGTTTCGGCCGGAATAGCAAAACCAATTCCAACGCTGCCGCCTGAGGGCGAGAGAATGGCATTGTTGATGCCAATCACATTGCCCTGCATATCGAACAAGGGGCCGCCCGAATTGCCGCGATTGATGCTGGCATCGGTCTGGATAAAGCGGTCGTAAGCACCGCCGCCGGTGTTGCGCATTACCGCGGAAACGATGCCGCTGGTTACTGTTCCGCCAAGGCCAAACGGGTTGCCGATTGCGATTACCCAGTCACCCGTGCGGGCATGGGCGGAATCGCCGAATTCGACGAAGGGAAAATCCTTGTCGCTTTCAATCTTCAGCACCGCCAGATCGGACGCAGCATCTGCCCCGACCAGCCGGGCTTCATATTCGGTCCCGTCGGGCATTTTGACGGTGATTTCTTCCACCGTGCCGCGGCCCGATGGACTGACAACGTGGTTGTTGGTGACGACGTAGCCATCGGCAGAAACGATAAAGCCCGAACCGAGCGATTGCGCCTCGCGCGTTGCCGGGGCGCCGCCTTGCGGGGCGCGCTGTTGCAAGCCGAACATTTCGGCGAGCGGGTTGCCTTGCTGTTCGACTTCGACTCGCTGGCGGGTGGAAATGTTCACCACTGCCGGCTGCAATTGTTCGGTCAGATCGGCAAAGCTCTCCGGCGCGCCCGCTCGCGGAACAACGCGGGCCATCTGGCTATCGTCGTTCTGGGCCACTTGAGCACCGGCTGGAAAGCCGGTCACCAGAGAAATGGCAGCGCCGCCCACCAGCAGCGCGGAGGTCAATCCATAAGCATATCGCACAGGCTTCACGTCCTTGTCTTCCTTTTCAAAACCGCCGGACTCCTGTTTGGAACCCGCTTTCAAACCGTTCTTGCACATATCGCTGAATGGCGATTGAACAACGGTTCTTCTATCGACGAACAGTCAAGTGAGGGCGCTCAACGGCGTCCTTTGAACTGTTGCAGATATTCATTGTCGGGCGACAGAATGATGCTGCTCTGGCCCTGACCCTCGCCTTGGGCAAAAGTCGCATCATAACTCTGCATCGCCCGGTAGAAATCATAGAATGCCGGGTCCTTGCCAAAGCTATCCGCATACATTTTTGCGGCGGTAGCATCGGCTTCGGCGCGGATGATCCGGGCATCGCGCTGGCCCTCTGCACGGATTTTGCGCGCGGCACGTTCGCGGTCGGTCTTCATCCGTTCAAACGCGGCATCGAGCGGGGTGCCATCGGGCAAATCGGTCTGCTTGATCCGCACATCGAGCACTTGCGCGCCATATTTGCGTGCTTGCTGGTCCAGCTTGCGGGTAATATTGACCATCGCATCGCCGCGTTCTGCGGTTAGCATAGCGGCGAATGTCCGGCGGCCTAGTTCCTGACGCAGAACCGAATTGAGAATCGGTTCAAGCTGCATTCTGACACCATCGGTGGTGCTGGCGGTGCGAACCAATTTCACCGGGTCGATAATGCGGAAACGCGCGTAAGCGTTCACCACCAGACGTTGCTGGTCGCTCGACAACACTTGCTGGTCGGTCATGTCGAGCGCGAGAATACGCTTATCAATCCGCTGGACCTGTTCGAGAATCGGAATGCGCCACTGGATGCCGGCACCGGTTTCACCAAATTCCTGATTGTCACGGAAACGGTTGACGATCCGCACCGGTTCACCCGTTCTGATGATAACGGCTTGTTCTTCTTCGGGGACAACAATCGTGAAAGATATCGCTGCAACCAAAAGCAGGCCCATCGCGATGATTGAATGGCGGTGGTTTTCCCAAATGTTCTGCATGGTCATTGTCCCTCCGCCGGTGCTGCTGCGGCAGGGGGTGACGCCTTCGCGCGTTGGCGAATTTCAGGAAGCGGCAGATAGGTCTGGACGCCGCCTGCTTCGACGATTGTCTTGTCGTTCTTGCTCAGGATGCGCTCCATCGTTTCATAATATAGCCGTTGGCGAGTCACTTCCGGGGCGAGCCTATATTGCTCGTAAACCTTGTCGAACGCGGCTGTTTCACCCTCCGCACCAGCCAGAATTTGCTCGGCAAAGCCGCGCGCCTGATTGCGGGCGGCATCGGCATTCTGTTCTGCGGCCGACACGTCTTTGAATGCGGCCTCGACTTCGGTCGGCGGGTCGGCCTGATCGATTTCGATGCCCTGAATGGTGATGCCGGCATGATAGGTGTCGAGCACTGCCTGCATGCGTGTGCGGACAGCCAGTTCGATTTGTGCCCGACCTGCACCCGAGAATGTTTCATCGAGTGTTTTGTCCGCCACGGCGGCGCGCATGGCTGCCTCGGCAACTTCGGTGACAGTATCGACGGGGTCGGCCAATTGATATTTGAACTGGCGCAAATCGCTGATGCTCCAGCGGATAAAATAGGTCAGATCGACAAGGTTGGAATCGCCCGTCA
>JBATLU010000392.1:0-16082 GCA_049289475.1 Pontixanthobacter sp.
GAAATGGCGGGCGATTTGTCCGGGAACGCCTATGGTTACCGCGCCGAGGGCGAATGGGCGCCCGACAGGGGGCTGTGGTTCGACTCCTCCAAATTGTTGGTTGATCCCTATGCGGTCGAGCTTGACCGGCGTTTTGTGCAAGATCCGGCGCTTGGCCACTACGGCATCGACACCGCGCATCTGGTTCCGCGCGCCTTAGTGCGAGGTGCCTATCCTTCGCTCACACACAAACCAGCGATGTTCGCGCGAGGCGGACTGATCTACGAAATCAATGTGCGCGGCTTTACCATGCTGCACCCCGATGTGCCTGTTGAGCTGCGCGGCACTGTCGCCGCTCTGGCGCATCCGGCGGTGATCACGCGTCTACAAAAGCTCGCAGTGTCGGCCGTCGAACTGATGCCGGTGACCGCATGGATTGACGAGCGCCACCTCGGCCCGCTGGGTCTTCGCAATGCCTGGGGCTATAATCCGGTGGCCTTAATGGCACTCGACCCCGGGCTGTGTCCGGGCGGCGTGGCCGAACTGCGTCAAACGGTTGCAGCGCTGCATGATGCCGGGATCGGCGTGATCCTCGATCTGGTGTTCAACCATAGCAGTGAAAGCGACATCCACGGCGGCGTCTTGTCGCTGCGCGGGCTGGACAATACCGCCTATGCGCACGCGCCCGACGGCAGTCTGATCAATGATACCGGTTGCGGCAATACGCTCGACTTTGCCAATCCGGCGGTGCGCGAACTGACGCTGGCCAGCCTGCGCCATTTTGTCAGCGCGTGCGGGATTGACGGTTTTCGTTTCGATCTGGCCCCGATCATGGCGCGCGGTCCCGGCTTTGCCACTGACGCGCCGATCTTTGCCGAAATCGCCAGCGATCCGGTGCTGTCCGAGCGGATGATGATCGCCGAGCCGTGGGACATTGGCCCCGGCGGTTATCAATTGGGCAAATTCCCTGCGAGTTGGCTCGAATGGAACGACCGCTACCGCGATGATGTGCGCCGGTTCTGGCGCGGTGACGGGACTATCGGCGATCTGGTGACGCGAATTGCCGGATCGTCAGACATCTTCGGCGACGACTGCCGCAGCGTCAATTTCCTCGCCTCGCATGACGGGCTGACACTCGCGGATACGGTCGCTTACGCAGACAAGCATAATCATGCGAACGGCGAGAATAACCGCGACGGACATGACGAGAATCAGTCGTGGAATTGCGGGGTCGAAGGACCAACCGGCGACCCCGACATTCTCGCCCGCCGCAACGCCGATCTTCGCGCGCTACTCACCACGCTGTTCGCTTCGACCGGCACGATTATGCTCACCGCAGGCGATGAATTCGGGCGCAGCCAGCGCGGCAACAACAACGCCTATGCGCAGGATAACGTAATAAGCTGGATCGATTGGGAGGATCGCGATCTGGCGCTTGAAAACTTTACTACTCAACTCGCCCAATCGCGATCCCGCCGCAGGCGGTTTTTCACGCAGTTCCCCCAAGGCGGAAATTGGATCGGGCCAGCGGGTGTCGCGATGACTGTTTCGGATTGGCGGCAGACCGGTGAAATTGCGGTTACCTATTGTGCAGAGACTGCTGAATTCCAGCTAACGATCAGATGCTCAGATTCGTCTAAAGAAGTCACTTGGGACAAACGCGATTGACGCAGCCGGTTAGCCGCAAATCCTCGCAAAAAACCGTTCCGCTTTCCAGTTCGCGCGCATCGTCACAATCGCAAAGCCGGAATGCCGTAACCCGGTTGAACCAATAACCGCAGATGCATTGCGCAATAGTTTTGCCGAATTTGACTGTGCCGATGTACTCTGAGGTACCGGACGCGGTAATCGGTTCGGTGAGTAGCTTACCAGTCGTGCTCAACCGGATTTCTGCCATTGCAGAATATGATGGCGGCTTGCACCGTCTTTGATCTTTTCATGCGCGGAGAGCATCAAGCCGTTCTTGCCATCGAAAACCGCGAGCCGGCGCTGCTTGGTTCCGGTCATATCGGGATTGAGGGACATGGTCACATCATGCACAACATAGTCGCCTTCAAGATGCCATGGTCCTGCGTAATGGAAATAGGAATCAAAGGCTTCCGACTTTTGTGCAGGGCTCGCATTGCGCGCATTGGGGATACCAAAATCAGCGCGCTCGGCCTTGGCAATGCTGGCTGTCATAATACCGCTTTGCGCATAAGCGATATAGCCATGGGCACCTTCGCCAAAGGGGCGCGTTACCGCACCGTCCGAATATTCGATCCGCCAATCGGTCAACGACCAAGCGCCGACAAAATCATTTAATTCATGCGGCATCGGTCAACACTCCAATCATTCGGCAAATCTCAATTCAGCCGCTCGACCACCATCGCGGCGCCAACGCCCATCGCGCCGGTTGTAACGACCAAGCCATATTTCAGACCCGATTCGTCCAGAGAGTCCAGCAAGGTTGAGAGCAGGATTGCTCCGGTTGCGCCCATTGGATGGCCTTTTGCCAAATGGCCGCCGCTGACATTGACCTTACCGGTATCGGGCCGCCAATCGCGCATGAATTTGGCGATGGTCACCCCGAAAGCTTCCATGAATTCGATCCGGTCCATATCCGCGAGCGTCAGTCCGCTCATCTTAATAGCCTTGTCCATCGCCGCAAATCCCGCCGTAAGCGAAGCGCGAGGATTACCGCCGGTTTCGGCAATTGAAACTATCCGCGCGCGTGGCGCAGCATCAAGCCCGCCCCCGCCGATCAGCGCAAGACCGGCACCATCGCAAATCGGCGGCGCATGGCAAAGAGTATGGAGCGGTTCGAATTGTTCATGATCAAGCGCCGCTGCATAATCGCCTTGAAGCATCCCGAAGGCCGCGGGCATCGCGGCTAGCGTTTCCCGGGTTGTGCCCGGCCTGATGCACTCCTCGGCGTTCAGATTGCCAATCGCAATGCGCGACGCGACCAGTGCGGGATTGGATTCGGCGCTGACTGATCTTTGCTGCGAGACCAGTGCGGCCGCGTCCATCTCTTCCCGCCCGATCCCCTCAGCGTTGGCGAGGCGGTCTGCGCCAAGAACAGGCGGGATAAACCGGCTGTCGGGCTTCAGCGACTGATCATCATAGAAGCCGGCATTGTCGCTCAGGAACGGTACGCGGCTCATCGATTCAACCCCGCCCGCCAGAACAATTCTTGCCTGACCTGCGCCAATTCTGGCCGCGCCATTGGCAATCGCGGTCAGCCCAGACGCACAATAATTGTTGAGCGAGCAAACCGCCGTATCATCGGGAAGACCCGCATGGAGTTTGGACTGAAGCGCGATGTGGCCGCCCTGATCGCCCGCCTGAGTGACACAGCCGAGGACCAGCGCATCAGGAGTGCGGGCCAGTTCGCCGCATCTGTTCGCCAATGCCTCTGCCAAATTGGCGACCAATTCGCGTGGCTGCATGGCCGCGAGCCCGCCGCCCTTCCTTGCCTTGCCGCGCGGAGTCCGGACCGCATCGTAGATAAACACATCGGCCAAGCGGATTAGATCCCGACCACGAAGCTGCACGCAGTGGTAGCGCTGCCGCCGACATTGAAAGTGGCGATATTGCGCGCGCCGTCGATCTGGTAATCGCCCGCATTGCCGGTGACCTGTCGCCAGCCATCGAGCACCATACGGACACCGGTTGCGCCGACCGGATGGCCGGTTCCGATCAAGCCGCCCGACGCATTGACCGGCAATTTTCCGCCCAGCGCAATTGTGCCATCCTCGATAGCGCGCCAGCTTTCGCCCGCAGGTGTGATGCCGAAATGGTCAATCGCCATATATTCGGTAACCGAGAAGCAATCATGCACCTCGACCCCGTCGCAGGCGTAGATATCCGGCATGTCGGCGCGGCAAAGCGCGTCCATCATCGCCTTGCGGACGAAGGGAAAGACATAGGGCTGCCCTTGGCTGTCATTGATTTTGCGTTGATACATCAGCGGCGCTGTCGTGTGGCCCCATCCCTTGAGCCGGGGAATGGATTCAAGAGCGATACCGCGCCGTTTGGCCCATGCTTCGGCGACTTTGCGCGAAGCAAGAAAAACAGCCGCCGCACCGTCTGTAACCTGCCCGCAATCGGACTTGCGAAGCCGGCCTTCAATGCGCGGATTAAACTCATCATTGTCGCCCAATTGATCGGGGCCGATTTGCCAACCGCGTGTCTGCGAATTGGGATTGCGTTTGCCATTGGCGAAATTGTTTTCTGAAATTGCCTTGAGATAGGCCCGGTCGAGCCCGTGACGCTCTTCATACTCCTCTTCCACCTTGGAGAACATCCATGGCCAGAGGTAGCGGGCTTCCTGCGCCTCCTGCCCGGCCCAAGCAGCGGCCCCAAGATGCTCGGCCGCGGTTTGTCCTGGCACATTGCGCATCAGTTCGATCCCGAGCACCAATGCCAGCCCGTAACGGCCAGCCTCGATTTCGGCCGAAGCTGACAGCAGCGCGATGCTGCCCGATGCACAGGCGGCTTCGTGGCGCGATGCAGGAACACCCGCGAGATCAGGATGGACATGACCGAAGAAACCGCCAAGCTGCCCCTGCCCGGCGAACAATTCACCAACGAAATTGCCGACATGCGCGGTTTCGACCTCGCGCGGTTCGATACCGGTTGCGATAAAGGCTGCCTCTGCCACCTCGCGGAACAGGTCGAACATGCCATTGCCTTCGCGTTCCATATTGCGCGCAAAATCGCTCTGCGCGCCGCCTAGGACAAATATCTCTGCGGTCATTTCAGGCCTCTCTTTCCAGCATGGCGAGCGCCAGCTTGCGCACTTCGCTGCGCATGATTTTGTTGGTCACGTTGCGGGGCAATTCAGCAAAACGGAACAATTTTTCCGGCAGTTTGAACTTGGCCAGATCCTGCTTCTGCAAATAATCGGTCACGCTTTCGAGGGTTACTTCGCTCCCTGCTCGCGCGACAGCAGCCAAGCCGATGCGCTCCCCCATCACCGGATCGGGCAACGAAAAGACACAGGCTTCGGCAAGCTCTGGATGGCCGCCGAGTATCTGATCAATTTCCTCCGGTGAGATATTGACCCCGCCGCGAATGATCAGATCTTTGCACCGGCCAACAAAGCGCAAGAAACGACCCTTTTGCTCGATCTGGAACAAATCGCCGGTTTTGAACCAGCCATCTTCGGTGAAAGCCGAAGCCGTTTGCTCGGGTGCGTTCCAATAGCCTTCGAAAACCGCCGGACCGCGGATTTGCAATTCGCCAGCCAATTCATCTTCGGTGATCGGATCGCCGCCCTGTGGCGGTACAATGCGCGATTCCATAATCCTACTGGGATGGTCACCATAAAACGGAACCAGATCGAGGCCGTTGGGGAAATAGCTCGCCCTTTCAACCGGGTCGGGCACATCATCCGGGCCGGTAATCAGCGTCATCCCCTCGTTCGATCCGAATATGTTGATGACCGGCAATCCCAACCGCTCCTGAAACCCCTGGACCATAGCGGGGGCAAGCGGCGCCGAACCCGAACCGATCGTGCGCAGGCTCGACAAATCGATACTGGCCAGCAATTCTTCGTTCTGCAGCAACATGTTGAGCACGGCGGGCGGCGCGATGGTGAAGCTGGGCCGTTCGCTCGCGATTTGGCCCAGATAGACTTGCGGATCGAACGGATGATGCAGAACCATCGTGCCCGCAATCCGCAACCAGCTCATGGTGACCCCGCCGATCGAGGCCATGTTGATCAGCGGAAACGGGTTGAGCATGATGTCCCCGTCTTGCAGCCGCGAAGTCACATAGGTACCCGGGGCAATCCCGACCCAGTGATTATGGCTCCGCGGCACGCCTTTGGGAACGCCGGTGGTGCCCGAAGTCCAGCAAATGGTGAAGACATCATCTGCGTCAATCGTCACACTGGACCGATGGGCGACGAGCAAATGCGGCCGCGCCGCTTCTGCCGAAAGGTCGATGGCATCATCCGGCGCTTCCGGCCCGACCGTCATCAGCTTAACCGCATCGCCCAATAATGGCCGCACCACATTCAAATGGTCCGCGTGATGCATCCGCGTTGCGCAGATAAAGGCCTTGGGCTCGACGATGCCGAACATCACTGAAAGCTCGTGACTGCGATATTGCACCGCGACCGGGCTGACGATCGCACCAATGGTCGCGGCGGCGAAATAGAGCGACACGAACTCGCTGATGTTGGGCAGTTGGATGATGATTACATCATCCTTGCCGATTCCGGCGCTGAGCAGAATACTCGCCAGCCGCTCGACTTCGATTTTCAGTTCGTCATAGGTGAGCCGTTTGGGTTCGCCAAAGGCGAAATCCGCGCGATTGGGGGCATCGACCAATGCCAGCCGCTGCCCATGGGCCTCGGCATTGGCAAAGAACAGATCGGCAAGGGTCTTGTCACCCCACCAGCCCTGTTCACGGTAATGCCGCCGCTTTTCCTCGCCCGCGACAATCATATCAGGCCGCTAGCACGCTGTTCTCTGGCATGCCGATATCGTCGCCATTGGCCCAGGTCGAATGCGTGCCCGCGCATATCCTTTCAGGCAAAATGATCCGGCAAACCGGCCCCGCCTCGATGTTTTTGGCATCGATCAACACGCATTCGGACTGGTTATTGTTCACATCTGCAACGTAGGAGATGATGTAGCCATCATCCTCATCAACCGCGCCAATCCGCGGGACAAACGGGCTTTCGCTGGCATATCGGCCTTCCTCCAGTTCGTAAGACCAGCTCTCGCCCGTTTCCAGATCGTGCTTCACCACTCCGTTGAACAGAAACCAAAAGGGTTCGGGGATCGCGCTATAGGCATAGCGATATTTCCGCCCGGCATATTTCTGGTTGATCATCCCGAATTCGAGAATCCGGTCATCGAGCCGTTCCTCAATCGTTTCACCGGTCTTCATGTTGAAGCGCCAGCGATGCAATTTCGGCTTCATCAAGCCTTGGCTGAGGTAGGCCATCATCCGTTCAAAACCCTTCGGCGCATCGGGGTGGCTCTTGGGCTGCGGCTCTTCCTGAAAATAGCCGTCCATGATGATTTCATCGCCTTCTTCAAAGGCGTTGAGCCAGTGCAAAGTATAGGTCGGTTCGGCTTCGAACCAGCGAATATCCTCTGGCTGACCATGGCGCGGGATTATCGCGAAACGGGTCCTCATATCGGGATGGAATTCGACCGCGTGGACATTGCGTTCGAGCAATTCAGCATTCCAGAACAGCGGCATATCGTTGAGAATCGAGTAATTTTCGGTGAAGCACATGTCGTGCGGCAGGCGCGGTCCCGGCAGCGGGATCGGCACATAGTGCTTCAATTTGTTGTCCGGCCCGACCACCCCGTAATGCATGTAGGGCGCATGCTTCGAATAATTGAAGAACATCAATTCGCCGGTATTTTCATCCAGCTTGGCATGGGCTGAAATCCCGTCGAGCGGAACCCATCCTTCGGTGCCCGATTGCTCCATTGTATAGGGGTCTAGCCGGTATCCTTCGCCGCATTGGTAAAATGTCGACAGTATCTTGCCTGCATGTACGACGACATCGGTCGAGGAACTGTCCTTGAGCCATTCCTGCGCGCCCCAACCAGGACGGGTCGATTTATGCGGCGGCTCCATCAATCCGGCCCAAAGCGAGCGGCCAGCCTCCTTCTCCGCCTCGAAACCCTTGGTTCTGACAAAGCGGCTGCGATAACTGGCCTTGCCATTTTTGAAGCTGATTGAATGGATAAATCCGTCCCCGTCGAAGGGGTGGTAGCGCCCGATCGGTTCGTGAATCTGGTTCTCGCCGGTGCGGACATAGACGCCGTCAATATCTGCCGGGATCTCGCCAATGACCTTGGCATCCCCATTGGCGAATGTTGCGTCCCATTCGTTGTATGTCGGGGTCCACGCCCCCTTCATATAAGGGTGATCGTTGGGCCCAATGGTGGATTTGACGGTGTTGATCAATTCAGCAGGCATCGTATCACTCCTTCAAAAAGAACGGCGGTATGGCAACCGCATCATCATATTCGGCACGCAGACGGCTGGCGATTGCCTCGATCGATTCGACAGCGGTCACCGCACCAACGCCTTGCCCGGCGGACCAGACATTCTTCCACGCTTTCGCATCATCTTGGGCATTGGCAAAATCAGGCCGTTTGTCTTCGGGCATGTTGTCAGGATCGTACCCCGCCGCCAATAGGCTTGCACGCAACCAGTTGGCGGTTACCCCGGTAATACCCTTGGACGGAACAATATCCTCCGCGCCTGCCGCCACGATCATATGCTTATATTGGTCCTCAGCCAAACTTTCCTCGCAAGCAATCAGCGAGGTCCCAAGATAAGCAAGATCGGCGCCCAGCACTTCAGCGGCCCTGATGGCTTTCCCGGTCGAAATTGCCCCACCCAAAACAATCGGGCCAGACCAGAACTGGCGCACTTCTTCAACAAAGGCAAAACCTGCGGTCTGGCCGGTATGCCCGCCAGCCCCCGCGGCGACCAGCACCAGACCGTCGACTCCGGCAGCGGCAGCCTTGCGGGCAAACCCGACCGAATTGACGTCGGCAAAAACCAGCCCGCCATAATTATGCACCGTATCAATCACTCTGGTCGGGCTTCCGAGCGCGGTGATAACCAGCGGGACGCGGTACCGGGCCACCAAGTCCAGATCCGCCGACAGGCGTTCGTTCGAAGGATGAACCACCAAATTCGCGGCCCAAGCCGCAGCATCGCTATCGGCTTCCAATGCATGTGCAATCTGATCCAACCATTGGCCAAGAATTTCGGGCGTGCGGGCATTGGGTGTCGGGAATGACCCGATCATCCCCGAACGGGCCGCGGCAATCACCATCTCCGGCCCCGAAACAAGGAACATCGGTGCGGCAATCGCGGGGATGCGTAGATTGCGCAGCAAGGGTTCAGGTAACAACGCCATCAGTCGATCCGGCTCAAAGTAGCGAAGAAACAGGTTTGCATAATCATACTGACTTGTTTAAACATACTTCGATGCTGCACGCAATAACCCAAAGAGGTAGGCAGCACCGCAATAATTTCAGGGAGAGATCTAATGAGAGCATTTTCGGGAATCCTGCTAGCCGGCACCGCGCTCGCGATGCCTAGCATGGCTTTGGCGCAAGATAGCGAAGAAACGAATTCGGGCGGCCTGGACGAGATCGTCGTCACCGCGCAGAAGCGCGCCGAGGGCTTGTCAGAAGTGCCAATCTCAATTTCTGCTGTCTCGGGTAAACAGATCGAAGCCTATGGCCAGACCAACCTTGAATCCGTCTCTTCCTCCATCCCCAACCTCAAGATCACCCAGACAGCAATCGCCAACCGGATCGCCATTCGCGGGATTGCATCGGGCGATAACAAGGGTTTCGAACAATCGGTCGCGATGTTTGTTGACGGCGTTTACTATGGCCGCGACCAACTCAGCCGTATGCCGTTGGTCGACTTACAGCGCATCGAAGTTCTGCGCGGCCCGCAGCCGACGCTATTCGGCAAGAATGCCATTGCCGGCGCGGTAAATGTCGTCAGCCGCAGGCCAACCGATCAATTTGAAGGATCGGTAAGCGCGAGTTACGAATTCGAACATAAGGAAAAGCGGATAACCGCAGTCCTTTCCGGCCCGCTTTCCCAGAATGTCGGTGCCCGCGTGGTTGGCTATTACCGCGACATGGACGGCTATTTCTACAACACAGTGCAAAAGCGCAATGAACCCAATGTACGCGAAGCCTTTGTTCGCGGCATTCTGGACTTCAAAGGCGAAGGGCCGCTGTCAGCCGATTTGAAACTCGAATATGCCGATTTCAAAACGAAAGGCCAACCGCGCGAGCCTTATGGCCCAGTCGGCAGCTACGGCGCGGTCTTTGCCGGGCCGCTGTTTGTCGAAACAAATGAAGACTATGTGCGCGCCGATGGCGGCTATCAAAGCCGAAACAAGATCTTCAACAGCGTGCTTAACGCAAATCTGGAACTTGGTGATCATACGCTAACTTCAACGACCGGCTATCTGGACTACAATGTAAAAGAAGATCTTGATGTCGATTTTGTAGCCTTGCCTTTGCTTGACGGCACAAGACAATCCGAAGACTACCGCCAAGTCTCCCAAGAGTTGCGGATTGCATCGCCTGGCGATCAACCGTTCAACTACATCGCTGGTGCGTATTACCAAAACACCAAGCTTGGTGTGACCGACCATGTCCAGTTCAACCCGTTCTTCTTTGCAACACCGTTTAGGGCATTGGGGGACACCGCAAATGACCGCGTATACTCGCAAAAGTCGGATTTGATTTCGGTCTTTGCCCAAGGCGAGATTTCGCTGACCGACGCACTTCGCCTGACAGTTGGCGCGCGCTTCAACCATGAGAGCAAAACGGGGAGCAGAGCGCTTTCGATCGATCGCGGCCCGCTCAATCTCGCCGCAACACCCGCAATCGCAAATGCAGTGGTTATCGGAACGTTTCGCGCACTCAATATCGAGGCACACAGCATCTCGGGCAAGCTGAGTGAAGAGTCGTTCAATCCAATGGCGAATATCCAGTATGACATCACCGATGATTTGATGTTCTACGCGTCCTTTGCCCGCGGGTCCAAGGCAGGCGGGTTTGACATTCGCGGCAATTCTCTTCCAACTTCGACCACCGTGGCGACCCCCGGTGCCTTCCTGTTCGGAGATGAAAAAGCCGATAATTTCGAAGCGGGTCTAAAATACAAAACCCGCAGTCTGGCGATGAATATCTCAGTCTACCGCACCAAATATAAGGATCTGCAAACTAACGTCTTTGACGGTGCCCTGAGCTTCAACGTCCGCAATGCATCGGGCGCCAAAACACAAGGCGTCGAAGCAGACATGCGCTGGGCGGTCGGTGACCATTTCACCCTCAGCGGCGCAATTGCCTATCTCGACTTTGAGTTCACTAACTTCCCGCTCGGCCAGTGCTATTTCCAACAGGTGCCGACTTCGGGCAGTTTCTGCAGCTACACGGGTCAGCGAAACACCTTGACCCCGAAATGGTCCGGCAATCTCAATGGAGATTTCAGCCATGAAGTCGGCGGAAATATGAAATTTGGTTTCAACCTCAACGCCGATTTCTCCAGCAACTATATTGCATCTGCAAATCTTGATCCACGCACGCGGCAGAGCGGATATGTCAAAATGGGTGCGCGACTCTCGCTGGGCCATGTTGATGACAATTGGACAATCGCGCTGGTTGGCCGCAACCTGACCGACGAGCGTATCATGCAAACCGCAGGCGCATTGCCGCTGGCGACCACTTTCACCGGGGGCACCGGCGTTGCCTATAGTGCGATCTATGATCGCCCACGCAATATTGCCTTGCAATTTGATGTGAAGTTTTAGGCTGATGAGCGGCATCTTCCGGTCCGCTTTGTTGATGGGTCTGTTGCTCACTTCTGCTTCGGCGGGGGCGCAACAGGCTCCGGCAAACTCGGTTGCGAGCGATCCGGTCACAATCGGATGGATGCAGGGCGCTCCTCCGCCTGACGACAAAGTCGTGCGGCAAGATGACGGGAGCTATTATCAGTTCCCGCGCACACGCTGGGCATTTTCCAACATGCGGTCGCTGTTTCCAACAGCAAATTTGTGGCGCGGGAACGAACCGCCCAGCCCGCTACCGACATCTCTGCGCGATGACCTGGACAGCGTGACCTTCATGCCAATAGGCAGTGACAAGTCGATGCGGTGGGACGAAGCGCTGCAAGCAAGCTATGCCGATGCTGTGCTGATCCTGCATCGCGGTAACATCGTCTATGAACGCTATTTCGGTGTCACAAAACAGAATACACCGTATATGTCATTTTCGATGACCAAATCCTATTACGGCACGCTTGCCGCGATGCTGGTCGAAGAAGGTCGGCTGGACGAGGACGAGACTGTAGCCTTCTATATTCCCGAACTGGCGGACAGCGGATTTGGTGATGCAACTGTCAGGCAGGTCCTCGATATGACCACTGCCATTCATTACTCCGAGGACTATACCGATCCCAAAGCGGACGTATTCGCGTTCGCTTTGGCAGGTGGGATTTTCCCGCGCCCACTCGGTTATGACGGACCGGATGGCTATTATGCCTATCTCCCGACGCTCCACAAGGAAGGCGAGCACGGCTCTCAATTTACCTACAAGTCGGTCAACACCGAGGTGCTCGGATGGCTGATCGCCCGCGTCACCGGGCGCAATCCCATCGACGTGCTGCAGGAACGCATCTGGGGGCCACTCGGCGCAGAAGAAGATGCATATATGCTGGTTGATTCACATGGAACCGGCTGGGCCGCCGGCGGGCTCAACGCGACTGCCCGCGACCATGCCCGTTTCGGTGAAATGATGCGCCTTGGCGGCAAGTTGAACGGGCGGCAAATCGTTCCGGAGTCAATTGTTCAGGACATCCGCAACGGTGCAAGCAAGGCCGACTTCGCCAAGGCGGGATATAAGACATTGCCGGGGTGGAGCTACCGCGATCAATGGTGGGTCAGCCATAATCGCGACGGGGCGTTTGCCGCTCGCGGGGTGCATGGGCAGACGATCTATATCGATCCGGCTGCTGAAATGGTCATTGTCCGTCTGGCCTCGTTTCCATTGGCGGCGAATGCCAACATCGACTCGGTGAGCCTTCCCGCCTATCAGGCGATTGCGGACTTTCTTATGGAAACACCATGACCTATGGTCAACGGCAATGAAGCTGGAAACCATCAGAGCATGTTCTATCTGGCGCGCATTGGAAGTGCTTGGTGATGTGCCTGTGTTGCTCATTTTGGAATGCGCATTCCTGGGAACCAAAAGCTTTGAACAATTTGTAGAAAAAACCGGTGTGCCGCGCTCGGTCGTAAGCGACCGATTGAAGAAACTCATCGAAGAAAACTGTCTCGAAAAACGTCCCGAACCGCAGGGTCGGCGCAAACAATATCACCTGACCGAAAAGGGCCGCGATCTATTCCCCGTTGCGCTTGCGATGCTTGGTTGGCAGCACAAGTGGGAACCAGGGCAGCGCGGATTTACAATCCAGCTGGTTCACAAGGCCTGCGGACTGGTGGTTGAACCACGGTCAGCCTGCCACTCATGCAGCCAAACGATCGATCCCCGTGATGTCGACTGGAAGCCCGGTCCGGGGCTTGTGCAGGTTCTGCCAGTGTACAGTACAAGGCGCAGGCCATCTAAGGTGCCAACACCCCGCCGCGGCAATGTAACTTTGGTGGATACGGTCATTGGCCTCTACGGTGATCGCTGGTCGACCCTGATCGTAAGAGCGATGTTTTCCGGGCTCCACCGCTTTGACCAGATTCAAACAGACACTCAGATGGCACCCAATATCTTGTCCGGCCGGATCGCAGATTTGATTGACCGCGGAATTCTCGTCGCCACCCAATATTGTGAACTACCACCCCGGTTCGAATATCGGCTGACAGAAAAAGGCCGCGCGCTTTACCCCGTGATTCTCGGATTTCTATATTGGGGAGACAAATATTATTCAGACGAAAATGGCCCGCCTTTGCTGCTCACCCATCGCCCTTGCGCCGATTCACTCGCAATGGTCATGGCCTGCGATCATTGCGGCACCGCTCTAAAATTGCAGGATATTTCTTTCGATCCGGCTTAAATTTAAGAGAGCAGTGTTGCTTTGCGCCCTAACTTTGCGGGTAATTTTCATATCGGTTAGTAGTTGTGTGGTGCCACAATAAAAGGATTTCGAGGCGATTGATCCAGGGCTCCCTAGTGCGAGTTTGCACTGCTAGCCCCTGGTCAAAGCTTTCTAATTCACAACATCGAAATCCTTGCCCTCGCACGCGTGGTGGAGAGAGCTGACGGCCAGCCTGTTGTATACCGCTACTACTGCGCCACCAAACCCGGCCCCCGTCATGCGCGCTCCTCCGGCGTCGCCGATCGCCGCGTTAAGTTTGTCCACCAATCGATCGACTTCGGGGACGCTCACTTCAAAATCATCCCTCAGAGAACGATGACTTTCCCTAAGGCAACTTCCAAATGTGGCAATATCATCTCGATTAAGGGCAGCAACACAGGAATTCACGCGCTCGATCTCAGTTATCACATGCCACACACGGGCTTCAGTCACCGGCTCCAGCGCCGCATGTTTCACTTGATCTAACGTCGCATCGCGCAAACTTGCTACTCCCAGCGCATTGCGCGCAGCCTCGCATTGCGCACGGCGCGCGTTATATTCACCATCTACAAGTCCGCGCGTGACTCCAGACTGGACGACAGCCACTTGCCAGTCCGGCGGTAATTCTAGCGAACGATAATCCAGCATGCGGCAGTCCAACAACATCGCCTGACCCGGCTTCCCAGCCGCAATCGCGGCCTGATCCATGATGCCGCAGGATACCCCAGCAAATTCGTGCTCGACCCGCTGTGCCAAACGCGCCACTTCCATCGGATCGCCCACTGCCCCCGAGGCAGCGGAAACCGCCCGTGCCACTGCGATGCAAAGCGATGCCGACGAAGACAGCCCCGAGCCGCGCGGCAAATCACCGAATATTGCCAGGCGCAGCGACGGCGTTTTACTTGGCCAAAGCGTGCACACGCCGCGTACGTAGGCGGTCCAATCCTCTGCTCCGCTTGCCCCAACTCTCCCAGGCTCGAAGCGATCTTGCGCGTCAAGATTGGCGGCGAATGCCTCAATTCCCGGACCGCTCCAATGGCCCCAGGCGATCGCCGTCCCCCGGCGCACGGGCATCGGCATCACCAGCCCGTCGTTGTAGTCAACATGCTCCCCTATCAGATTGACCCGGCCCGGTGCGAAGACGACGCCGCAGGGTTCGGCACCGAATTGCGTACGGAATGCGAGAGCAGCGCCGTGTCGTGCCGCAACGGTCATGCGATCGCTTCGCGCAGGCGTTGCGCCGCCGCTTCAGGCGTCAGATCGCGCTGCGTCTCGGCGAGCAATTCGAAGCCGACCATATGCTTGCGGATCTCGGCGGAGCGCAGCAGCGGCGGGTAGAAATGCGCATGCAGTCGCCAGTGTCCGGTATCGGCGGCCAAACCATGTGGGGCGCCGTGCCAGCCAAAAGAGTAGGGGAAATCGGTGTCGAACAGACGGTCGTAAGCGCCGAGCACACGGCCCAACATCGTCGCAAGATCCACGCGTGCCGGTTCGCTCAATTCCTCCAGCCGCACAACAGGACCGCGTGCTACCAGCAAAACTTCGAATGGCCACGCCGCCCAGTGCGGAACGACCGCAAGCCAGTGCTCGCTGGATGCCACCAGCCGCGCGCCATCTCCCGTGTCTTCTTCGGCAATGAGATCGGCCAACAACGAACGGCCAGCATTCTCGCTGTATTTCCGCTGCTCGCTGTCCTCTTTAGCAACCAAAGATGGTACAAAATCGCCAGCCCATGCCTGACCATGCGGATGAGGGGATGACGCCCCCATCATCGCCCCCTTGTTCTCGAACAGTTGGACATTCGCCCACTTGCTACCAAGCCGCTGCGACAGATCGCACCACGCATCGATTACGGCGCATCGCCCATCGTCATCCATGCGCGCGAGCGTTTGCGAATGGTTGGGCGAATAGCACAGCACATGCGCCTCGCCGCGCACGGGTTGTTCGCGAAAGACGCTGTCGGCGATCTCATCTGAGTGGGTCTCGTCACTCAGAAGAGCGGGAAAGTCATTCGGAAACAGGAATGTATTCTCATAAGCGGGATTGTTCATGCCCCCCACTCGCGCATTTCCAGGACAAAGATAGCAATTGGGATCGTGCGCCACGCCTTCGACAGATGCCGCTGACTCGTACTCACCTTGCCATGGTCGACCCATACGTTGCGGCGAAACCAGCACCCAGTCGCCGGTCAGGCGATTAAGACGGCGGTGCGGGCGGTCCGAGGCACTCATGGTCTGCGCTCAAGTAAGAAAATCGCCGCACTTTCAGCGGGCAAAGTCGGGATCGGCAATCCAGCCCGCGCCAGCCAATCGCCGGTCAATGGCAGCGGGTCAGAGCCCATCGACCAAGCTCTAGGGATGTGCTGCGTCGCCGGGCCATCGGCTGAGGCGTAGCGAAGCAGCGAGACATGCCAATCAGCTCCGGCAGTAAAGGGCAGAGGGAGCGGCGGATCGCGGCGTTCGTCGGGATTGTCGGTGCGGATCAACCAGAGCAGAAAGCGCACCCCATCCCCC
>JBATLU010000393.1:0-17505 GCA_049289475.1 Pontixanthobacter sp.
GCACTGGCGGGGCATCTGTTGTGCTTGGCGGGGGCAGTCAAGCGGCGGCGGCAGCAGCGCAGCAGGACAGCCAGATTGGACCGACCATCCGCATCGGGCTGGGTGCGCCGATCCGCGTATTTACCGCGCGTGATTTGGATTTCTCTCAGGTAACAGGCGGTTAAGCCAGACATTTGCCATGAGCGCGGACATTCACCCTTTTCATCCAGACGATAACGCTGCCGAAAGAAGCGTCTATCTCGACGCCTATCTCGCGCCGTTCCGCGAATGGCTGGAGCGTGATACGATCACCGAGATCATGGTCAACCGGCCTGGCGAAGTATGGATCGAAGATGCCGCACAGCCGGGTATGCAGAAAATTCTCGTGCCGGAGATTGACGACCGGCTGGTGCAACGACTGGCGGAGCAGGTGGCGCGGGTGAGCCATCAGGGCATTAACCGCGAGCATCCATTACTTGGCGCGATTTTACCCGATGGTGCGCGTATCCAATTTTGCGGCCCACCTGCTGCGCGAAAGAATTGGGTCATGGCGATCCGGCGTCACCGGCGGCTTGATCTGCCGCTCGGCGCCTATGACAATGGCCCGCTTAGCAAGCGTGCAGAACCGATTATGCCCGATCCGGACCAACAACCGATCGAATTTCTGCGAGCGGCAATCAAGGCGCGCCGCACGATCCTGATTTCGGGCGGCACGTCCACCGGAAAGACGACGTTTCTCAACGCGATGCTCGGCGAGATACCGAATGAAGAGCGCGTGGTTCTGGTTGAGGACACGCCCGAACTGAAACTGCCGGGTGAAAACGGCGTTGGTCTGGTGGCGGTGAAGGGCGAACTCGGCGAGGCCAAAGTTGGCCCGAACGACCTGCTGCAAGCGGCCTTGCGGCTCAGGCCCGACCGGATTGTGCTGGGCGAATTACGCGGATCGGAAAGCGTCAGCTTTCTGCGCGCGATCAACACCGGTCACCCGGGGAGTTTTTCGACGATACACGCCAACAGCCTGCGCGGCGCACTCGAACAATTGGCGCTGATGGTGATGCAGACAGGTATCGGGCTGACGCGGTCAGATACGATTGCCTATTCAGCCTCGGTCATTGATGTGATCGTGCAATTGGGGCGCGGCGCCGACGGCAAACGCGGAATTACCCAGATCGCCGAAACAAAATCGCTGGTTTAAGGCTGACCGGCCAAATTACCCAAATTATTCATTGATGCGTGACGCCGCGATATGACCGGTTTATGTCATTGGTCCCAACGCGGTTTACACGGGAGCAATCGACCATCAAGCCTGAGCCAACCTCCAACGATATTTCCGGGCCGGCGCTGAGCCGCAATTTCTCTATGACCAACCACACGGAAATGATCGGTGATGATGACCGGAGCGCCGCGCCGGATGACAATGCTGATAATTACATCAACCGTGAATTGAGCTGGCTGGCCTTTAACGAACGCGTGTTGGCCGAAGCCCGCAATGAAAATTACCCGCTGCTCGAGCGGCTACGCTTTCTGTCGATTTCGGGCAGCAATCTCGATGAATTTATGATGATCCGCGTGGCCGGATTGGTCGGCCAGGTCCAGCGCGGGATCGATCGGCTGTCGATCGACGGACGCAGTCCGGCGCAGCAATTGACCGCAATCCGCGAAGCGTTACGCACGATCAACGCGGCACAGCGGGATTGCTGGCGTGAATTGCGCACCCTGCTGGCGGACGCCGGCATTATTATTGCAGACAATATGCGGGTTGATCCCAAGGCCTATTCATCGCTGAAGACCTATTTCCTTGACGAGATTGTGCCGGTAATTACCCCGCAGGCGCTCGATCCGGCGCATCCTTTTCCGTTTATCTACAACCAGGGTGTGGCCCTGCTGTTCACGCTCACGCGCCAGTCTGATGGGGCGAGGGTGGTGGAAATGGTACTGGTGCCGTCTGCCTTGCCGCGTTTCGTGCGAGTGCCGGGCGAAGAGGCGATTTTTATCAGCATCGAGAGCCTGATTTGTCGTTTTGCCAAGCATATTTTTCCCGGCTTTAAAGTCGAAGGCGACGGTGCATTCAGAGTGCTGCGCGATAGCGACATCGAAATCGAGGAAGAGGCGGAAGATCTGGTGCGGACGTTCCGCAGCGCGATCCAGCGCCGCCGCCGTGGGCAAGTCATCCAACTTGAGCTCGAACATGATATTGACCCGATTGCAGAGGAAATCCTGCTCGAACAGCTCTCCACTCAAGGCACGACAATCATCAAAACCGACGGGCTGATCGGCGTGGCGGGCCTATCCGATATTGTCACGGAAGACCGGCCCGATTTGAAGTTTTCGAGCTATAGCCCGCGCTATCCCGAGCGCATTCTTGAGCATGACGGCGATTGTTTTGCCGCCATTCGCGAGAAAGACATTGTGATCCATCACCCTTACGAAAGTTTCGAAGTGGTCGTCGATTTCCTGCGGCAGGCCGCGCAGGATCCCGATGTCGTGGCGATCAAGCAAACACTCTACCGCGCAGGCGACCAGTCGCCGGTAATCATGGCACTGATTGCGGCTGCAGAACGCGGCAAGTCGGTGACCGCGGTGGTCGAACTCAAAGCGCGTTTCGATGAAGAGCAGAACCTGCTGTGGGCATCCGAGCTCGAACGCGCCGGAGTGCAAGTGATCTACGGCTTTGTTGACTGGAAAACCCACGCCAAAGTATCGATGGTGGTCCGCCGTGAGGAGAAAGGCTTCCGGACCTATTGCCACTTTGGCACAGGTAATTACCATCCGGTCACGGCCAAGATTTACACCGATCTAAGCTATTTCACCGCTGACCCGAAAATCGGCCGCGATGTGGCGAAACTGTTCAACTTTGTGACCGGCTATGTCGAACCGCGTAAGACCGGGCTGCTAGCCATTTCGCCGATTGATTTGCGTGAGAAGCTGTATGCGCGGATTGACCGTGAGACCGAAAATGCAAGAGAGGGCAAGCCTGCAGCCATCTGGGCTAAGCTTAATTCACTGACTGACAAAGGCGTGATTGACCGGCTTTATGCAGCAAGTCAGGCGGGGGTTGAAATCCAGCTGGTGGTGCGCGGAATCTGCTGTCTGAGAGCAGGAATCGAAGGCCTGTCCGAAAGTATCAGGGTGAAATCGATCATCGGACGATTTCTTGAGCACAGCAGGATTTGGGCGTTTGCCAATGGAGAGCCAATTCCCGGCCCGAATACGAAAGTGTATATTTCCTCCGCCGATGCCATGTCGCGCAATCTGAACCGGCGGGTCGAGGTGCTGGTGCCGATCAGAAACCATACGGTTCATGATCAGGTTTTGCAGCAGGTCCTTCTCGCCAATCTGCTCGATACGGAGCAAAGCTGGGTCCAGCAGCCGGGCGGCGAATATACGCGGGTCGATCCAGGCGACAAACCGTTCAATTGCCATCTTTATTTCATGACCAACCCCTCGTTATCAGGGCGGGGTGGTTCGCTCGAAGCAGGCGGCGTGCCGAAACTTGCCTTGCGCAAGGGGGCAATGTGATGGGCCTTCGTTCACGCAGGACCGACCGCGAAGGATCATTTTCCGGTAACCGGGTCGAACGGGCGATTATCGATATCGGATCCAACACCGTCAGATTGGTGCTGTATGGCGGTTCACCGCGCGCGCCGGTTACTTTGTTCAACGAAAAGGTCGCGGCAAAACTTGGCCGCGAAATTGCCATAACTGGCAGATTGCCCGACGATTCCATGGCAATGGCGCTGCGCGGGCTGGGTCGTTTCGCCCTTCTGCTGCACGAATGGGGCATCAAAACGATCGACGTGGTTGCAACCGCGGCTGTCCGGGACGCTACCAATGGGGCTGAATTTCTGGGTAAGGTCCGGGCTCTCGGTTTCGAGCCGCGCCTGCTTTCGGGCGATGATGAAGCGCGGATCAGCGCGATGGGCATTTTGGGGGCGTTCCCCGGTGCGCAGGGCATCGTTGCCGATCTGGGCGGGGGCAGTCTGGAACTGGTCAGGATCGACCAGCAGGGCCACGTAGGCGGCGTGAGCTTACCCCTAGGTACCTTGCGTTTGCCCGAATATCGCGGAGCCGACGACACCGAAACGCAGGCTAATCTGGCCAAGGCCATCGCACAGGCTGATGCGTTTACAGTGCGCGGCGGCAAACTTTACCTAGTGGGCGGGACATGGCGGTCGATGGCGGTCGCAGCGATGAGCGCGCGCAATTACCCGCTATCCGATCCGCATGGTTTCGAATTGCCAATGAACGAAGCCGTTTCACTTGCGGAAACAATGGCGTCGGCTGATGTCGCCGCATTAGGCGCAAATCCTCGCATATCTCCGATGCGCGCGGAATATTTGCCTGACGCGGGAATTTTGTTGCAGAGCTTGCTCGGCAAATTGACCCCTGATGCGGTGGTATTCTCGTCCTGGGGTTTGCGCGAGGGCGTGTTGTTTGACGAGCTCGAACCGCTGGCACGGCGGCAGGACCCGTTGCTTGCCGGGGTTGGTGAATTTGCCCGAATGCGCGGAACACCGCCGATGCTCGCGACCGGCGTTGCAGGCTGGACCGTTGGAGCATTGCGCGCAGGTGGTCATGGTTTGGGATCGGAGCGGATCCGCTTGGCCGCGACCATGTTGGCGCTCGCCTCCATGCAAATTGAACCCAATTTGCGGATTGATCTGGCGATGGATTGGGCGCTGCATAAGCGTTGGATTGATGTTGATGCCACTGGCCGTGCGATGATGGCGGCAGCGATGGCAGGCAACGGAAACCGCTGTGACTTACCAAAATTCCTCTTTGACTTGGCCAGCGCGGAACATTTGGAAGAGGCGATATGCTGGGGTCTCGCAATCCGGCTTTGCCGCCGGTTGGTCGGACGGTCGAGCAAGCTGTTCAATGTCTCAACACTCAACATCGAAGGTGATCAACTTGTGTTGACCTTGGACCAGGGCCACGCAGCATTGTACGGAATCCCGACCGAGAAGGATATGGCAGTTTTGGCGGACCGGCTGGCACTTGTGCCTGAATTTCGCATTGTCGGCTAACCAGCCTCAAGGAATTGAGTCGGCAGCTATTAAAGTCACTTTCATCCGCCTCATTTCAACGAAAATGATGCAAAATATGGTGCCCTGTCCGCCAAACGACCGAACCAAGGCGTGGTTTTGGAGGTAAAATTCCTCTCCCACAAATAATCCGACTGGCTCGCTGAATTCACTGATGCGCGGTTTCCGTAAGGGTAACCTGGCTGAATGTCGGCACAATTGTAATAAAGTTACAACAGGCCTTCCAAATGCATAACACAAATGCGTGATTGGCTATTGCCACGTGCCACTGCAATGAATTACGTTGCTAGCCGCAGGCCACATAAAGATGGCCGCTTACATGGGAGAGGGAATATGAGGGTTAAGACCACTCTACTTGCCGGAATCTGCGTCTCTGCGATTGCATTTCCAGCTTACGCTCAGGAGGCAGATACTGCTCCTGCGAGAGAATACCGTGGTACGGAAATTGTGGTTACCGCGCAGCGTCAAAATCAGAGCCTGCAAGAAGTTCCGATCGCGGTCAGTGCGTTTACTGCTGAATCGCTCGAAGCGCAGCAGATCGAAAATGCCAGCGACCTTCAGCTTACCCTGCCGAACGTATCTTTCACCAAAAGCAACTTCACATCCTCCAGCTTTACCATTCGCGGTATCGGTGACCTTTGCGTTGGCGTGAGCTGCGACAGCGCAACTGCAATCCACGTCAATTCCGCACCACTGTTTGGAACGCGTCTGTTCGAAACCGAATATTTCGATCTCGAACGGATCGAAGTCCTTCGCGGCCCCCAGGGCACTCTGTTCGGACGCAACGCTACCTCGGGCGTGGTCAACGTCGTTTCGGCTAAGCCCGATCTGACAGCCGTCGCCGCCAAAGGCGAGTTTGAATACGGCAATTACAACAGCATCAAAGCCAAAGGCATGGTCAATCTGCCGATCGGTGACATGATTGGCGTGCGGGTTGCCGGCTTCTACCTCAACCGCGATGGCTATACCGACAATCTCTATGACGGTTCCAAGATCGATGACCGCGATATGTATGCGGTTCGTGGTTCGCTCCGGTTTGAGCCGAGCGCCGATACAACGCTTGATCTGATGGGCTATTACTTCCGCGAAGACGACAACCGTATGCGGATCCAGAAGCAACAGTGTCAACGCGATCCCACGGGCGTTCTGGGTTGCCTCAACAATCGCCGTGATTTTGACAAATTGAATGCAAACTCGACATTCACCGGCACATTGGCTTCCGAGGAATTTTTGCGGATCAATGGTTTGCCAGCCGGTTTCGGTCTGAACAGCCTGTACGGTCCTGATGCATATGCAAATTTCAAGGAACCAGCTGATGTCCGTCAGGTGATAACTGGCTTCACCCCGGAATATTTTGCTGACGAATTGCAGTTGCAAGCCCATTTGGACCAGAATTTGGGTGCGTTCAAACTCTCGCTGAGCGGCACCTATCAGGAAACAACCGTCGATTCTCGTCAGGATTACAACCAGGGCGTGGGTAACCGGTCACTCTTTGCGCCGGCTCTGAACCAGCTTGCATTCTTTGGTGCAAATGGTGTGCCGACTGGATTGGGCGCTCCTTTCCCAGCATTTGTGCCAGGGTCGACTGCCTATTTTGCTCCCATCGTTCAGGGCATCATTCCGAATGGTCCCAATGGCCAGTTGTGTACGTCGGATACGAGCCTCGACAACCATGGGTCCTTCGAAGGCGCTTCAATCTGTAGTGACGATCCACTCCAGTTCGACAGGTCTAATCAAGATCAGACTTCGTGGTCGACGGAAGCAATTATTTCGAGCGACCTCGATGGGCCTTTCAACTTCCTTTTGGGCGGAATTTATGCGGAATCAGAGGTTTCGGAAAATAGCTATTTTGTGAATGCTTTCCAGATCGACTATATCGCTGGATTGCTCGGTTCGTTCACGACCTTTGGCACAACTGTTGATGCCAATCTGACAAATGATCTGCCACCGGCCTATTTGGCGTCATCATTCTACCGCAACAACACGCAATACTTCAAACTGAAGAGCTATGGCCTGTTCGGTGAGGCATATTTCGATGTCACGCCAGACCTCAAGATCACAGCTGGTCTGCGTTACAATAATGACAAGAAGAACATCAGTGCTCGCACCGCTCTGGCGGCGTTCCTGAACCCTTATTCGAACAATGGTGATCCCTATGCTTCACCGTTTGTAGGCTCGTTTGATGCGGATCCGGGTACGGCGGGTAACCAGCTGCTTCAAACGCGCGATGTCGGGTTTGATGCCATTACTGGCCGCTTCGTGATCAACTACCAGATGACGCCGGATAATTTGCTCTATGCGTCCTATTCGCGTGGTTACAAATCGGGCGGTATCAATCCGCCGCTGTCACCGATCTTTGCCGTCTCGGAAAGCTTCAAGTCGGAATCGATTGATTCGTTCGAAATCGGTAGCAAGAACAGCTTCGGCGACGGAGCACTCCAGCTCAATGCGACCGCTTTCTATTACAAATACAAAGATTTGCAGCTAAGCCGGATTATTGCCCGGACATCGGTCAACGACACGATTGATGCGAATATCTGGGGCGTTGAGCTCGAAAGCATTTTGCGCCCTGATTACAATTGGATGTTCAATATCAACTTCAGCTATCTGAATGCTAAGGTTGCTGGCGATCAATTCTTTAGCAATCCGCGCGATCCAGGTGGTGGCGATCCAAATGCTGTAATCATCAAAGACGTCACCAATGGTGCACTTTGCGCAGTTACGGGTCCCACCGGCGTTCCAGCTGCGTTCGTAACGGGAGTTAACGCGACTTTGGGTCTGCGAGGACCAACAGCGTTCCCGGCAGATGGCGGAATTGCATCAACCGGTGCATTCAGCATTTGTAATGCTCTTGCTGCGAATGCTCCGGCTGGAGTTAGCGTCCTTAGTCCTGGCGTTCAGGTCAATCTGAAGGGCAATAAATTGCCTCAGGCACCTGAATTGAAAGCTTCCGTTGGCGTTCAGTATACCAAGGAATTCGACAATGGCATGACCTTGGTACCGCGGTTCGATGTTGCCTATACAGGCGAACAATTTGGCAATGTCTTCAATGGCAATGTTGACCGGATCAAGCCGTTCGTTCAGGCGAATGCGCAGATCCAGTTCAACGGTCCTGACAACGGTTGGTTCGTTCGCGGATTTGTCCAGAACATCTTTGACAGCAACTCGACCACGGGTCTGTATGTCACCGATGCCTCGTCGGGTCTGTTCTCCAACATCTTTACGCTTGATCCGCGCCGCTATGGCATCGCGGTGGGTGCGTCTTTCTAACCATTCCTGATTAGGAATAAGAGGGGGCCGGGCATTTTGTCCGGCCCCCTTTATTGTGCGCTCGACAGTGTCTAGCCTGATTTGGCGAAAGGCGAGAAATCGGTCTGCACATCGTAGACGTCGTACCCTTCGGCCTTTTTGAGCTTGCCCACGACGAGATAGGTCACCGGCGTCAGCAGCGCCTCCCACAGGACCTTGAGCCCCCAATTGGTGACCATCACGATCATTACGTCGCTTGTGTCCCACACGCCCAGAAAGGCGACCGGATAGAAGATTGCGCTGTCCACTGCCTGTCCGACTACGGTCGAACCAATCGTGCGGCTCCACAGCGCCTTGCCTGCGGTCAGCATCTTCATCCGGGCGAGGACGTAGGAATTGACGAACTCGCCCGCCCAGAAAGCGACGATCGAGGCGGCAACGATCCGCGGAACCTGGCCGAACACGCTTTCATAGGCGGCCTGCCCGGTCCAGTTCGCTGATGGCGGCATGGCCACCACCACCCAGCTCATGAACGCCATAAACACCATCGCGCCGAAGCCCGCCCAGATACAGCGCCGCGCCTTGGCATAGCCGTAGACTTCCGTCAGCACGTCGCCGATGACATAGCTGATCGGGAAGAACAGGATCCCCGCGCCGAAGATCCATGTACCATTGGGCGCGGGCCACCAACCTTCCGGCCACCACGGAATATCGACATAGGACAGCTTGGCCGCTCCGATAATGTTGGACAGCAGCAAGATGGTGACAAATGCCGCCATCACGAGGTCAAAATAGCGGAAAGACCGGCCTTCCGCCGATCCACTTTCGATCATGGGTTTGTCATCATTCATAGCGCGGCGTTGCTTATCCGCATTTGCGCTGCGCGAAAAGGACGCTATGCGCAGTTTCGCGTGCGCCCGTAGCTCATCTGGATAGAGCGCGAGACTTCTAATCTTGAGGCAGCAGGTTCGAGTCCTGCCGGGCGCACCACTCTACCATAGATGGATTATGCTCTTATCGACGTCGCCATCGGCTTTGTTCTTATTACCTTGGGGGCCTCCATTCTTTTGGTAGTGAGCCTCTGACGTTACCCATGGGGACGAAAGCAGGCAGACCGAAGAGAATTACCACTCAGAGGCGAATGTGACGTTTGGGTGCGAGATTTGAAGTTCCTGCTTCTTCGGACATTGAATGTTGCTTGGGGTCTAACTCAAAATTATTATATTGGATATCATAGTCTTGCGATGCGTCTTGCGAGAAGCTGGACGGACGCCCTAAATATCCAGGCAGTTGCGGTTGCAACGGTGTGTTCGAAGTCTTTGGCCAGACGGCGGTTTCGGCTCAGCCAGAGAAAGCTTGAGCGGAAAGCGGCGTCAAGACAAACTACTGATACCATTCAACCTAATTTCGGGTCAGACACTTAGGCTGTGATCAAGCACTTGCCATTATAGTCTGAGCGGCTAGGTTTACCCCCGATAGTATTTGGGGCTGTATTTATGATGCGAAGAATTTTTCCGCTGGTTGTTATTATCGGCGCGATTTTACTTCCAACACAGATATTCGGGCAGGAAGCTGTCCAACAAGGGAAAATATCCGCAACCGAGGCTGCATCTGCAACCGATACCGCTGCCGAAGCGCGCCCTCCCGTTATTCCAGTTGCGCATTTCGCACAAAACAATCAGCTCAGCGGTGCACGTTTGTCGCCCGACGGCAAGAACATGGTGATCAAAGTCGAAGTGCAGGGTAAGCCCTTTATCGTTGTTATCGATCCTTCAACACAAACAGTGATTACTAAGTTCGGGGTTGGAGAAAAGGTTGATCTGGAGTGGTTTCGTTGGGCAGGTAACGATAGGATACTCTTTTCGGTTTCGTCGCTTGGAGAATTTTTTGGTGAGGAAACGCGTTTTACGCGCCTTTACGTTGTCAATTTCGTGGCTGACACTGCTGCCTATATTGGCCGGAAAGAAAATGTCGTTCAGGGTGATGATGTCATCTATGTGGCCGACGATGGTTCATATGCTCTGGTGTCGATGCAAAAGACGCCATACGATTATCCGTCTGTTTTCCGTTTTGAGCTGAAAGATGATGGAGATGTCTCGGTTGTACAGCGGCCCCGCGAGGGGGTCTGGAATTGGTATGCCGATAATGATGGCGTTGTGCGTTTAGGAACTGGTTGGTTGCGCAAGAGATTGCGGGTCCATTACCGCTCGGGCCCCGACGAGGATATTAAACTGATCGCACGCTTGCGTGAAGATGATGAGGAAGAGAGGTTCTGGGATATTTCTCAAATCGTCAGCGGAAGCGATGAAGGCTATGTCCTGCAAGAAGGCGACAATGGTCGCGTCGGAATCCGCCGCTTCAACTATGCAACCCGTGAGGTGGTGGATACGTTTTACGAAAATCCCGATTGGGACATTGATTCCGTAACCCTTCGCGACGGCGTGCCGGTGGCAGCATACTACACCGATGATCGCGACCGCGCGGTTTGGTTTGAAGATGGCCGCAAACGTGAATATGCCGCGCTCGAAAAGACGCTAAAGGAAGATGAGGTGTGGATTACCTCGCGCGCCGAAGATGGATCGCGTATGCTGGTTTGGGCCGGCGGTGAGGCCGATCCGGGAGCGCTGTATATCTATACTCCTGGCGAAAGGCGGTTGGACCAATTTGCGGAGTACCGACCGAGTTTGGATTTCACGCAACTGGCGCGCCCCAAGCCGGTTACCTATTCGGCCCGCGATGGCACAGAGATTCGTGCCTATCAAACCTTGCCGCGCGGGCGTGAGGCCAAAAATCTTCCCTTGATCCTGCTACCACATGGCGGACCTTACGGAGTGCGCGACCGGCTGGATTATGATGACGATGTTCAACTTCTCGCTAATCGCGGTTATGCAGTGTTGCAGCCGAATTATCGCGGCTCAGATGGCTATGGGAAAGCCTTCACTGAACTGGGTACAGGCCAGATCGGACGGGCCATGCAGGACGACATCGATGACGCAATGGATTGGGCGGTGAAGCAGGGCATTGCCGATGCCAACCGGGTCTGTGTGGTCGGCGGATCCTACGGCGGTTATGCCGCGATTTGGGCGGTAATCCGTAATCCCGAACGCTATCGCTGCGCAGCCAGTTGGGCCGGTGTGACCGATTGGGATTCTCAACTAAAGTATGATGCCAATTACTTCTCGAGAAAGGGCGGAAAACGTTGGCGGGAAAGGGTTGAGGGAGACGGAGACGGAGAATTCAATCTCGATCAGGTCTCCCCCGTTGAGTTGGGCAAGACGTTAGGCCGGCCGCTGCTGTTGGCGCATGGCAAGGATGACAGCAACGTTCCTTTCAGCCAATTCAAGAAGATGCGTGACGCCAGCAAAAATGCGCCGATGCCTCCCGAATTGCTGGAGATAGCTGATGAAGGGCACAGCTTCTCGAAACCGGATAATAAGAAGGTTTGGTACGAACATTTGATTGCTTTCCTTGCGAAACACAATCCGGCGGAATAACAAGCTGGCTATGCAGCAGATGGTGACGCGGGCGTGGGCCAAATCGATTTTGGCGATGGGGGTATTTTGTTCTCTATTGGGGCTTGGAGTGGCGCAGCCCGCACAGGGACAATTGATGATACAAGAGTCGGTTGAAACCGATGCATCCAATCCGGTCTCTGCCGCTCCCAATGGCGCGATTCCGGATCTGATACCGACAACTGCGTTTGCCGCTCATAACCAGATGTACAATGCCAAATTGTCGCCCGATGGGAGCAAATTTGCCTATCAAATTGTCGATCATGGGCGCAGCCGGATCGCGGTGTTCGACGCCGAAACGCGCAAGGCAATCAAGACGATCGATCTGGAAGAAGGCCGCGCAATGCCGTGGTTCCGCTGGGCCGGTAACGAACGAATCCTGTTCTCGCTCAGGAGCAGGGCGTTTGTGGTGTTTTCCTTTCTGCCCGCAACCCGGTTGATGCTGCATGATCTGACAACGGACCAAACCAGTTTTGTCGGGTTGGACGAACAAGGCTTCGAAGGGGACAATGTGCTATATGTCGATCCGGCGGGGCAGTTTGTACTTCTGTCGCTGACCGACAAAGCATTCTCGCAGCCATCGGTGTACCGGTTTGAACTGGATGGAAAGGGCGCGACCAATGCACGGATCATCCAAAAACGTGCTTTGGGCATCGACGAATGGTGGGCTGACAATCAAGGCGTTGTGCGACTTGGAATGAAGCGCCAAGGCCGCAAGAAAGTCTCGTTTTTCTATCGCAGCAAGCCCGGTCAGGAGATGATCGAAGTGGCCAAAGTCCGACGTGAAGCGGATGATTTTGACAATTGGGATGTGCTGTCGATCCGCGCGGGAAGCGATATTGGCTACGCGCTGGTCAAGGATGATCGCGGATTAAATATACTGCGCGAGTTCGACTACAAAACCGCCACAGTGGGAGCTGCAATCTACGCGCATCCGCAATGGAACCTCGAAGGGGCGTTGGTCGACGACAAAGGAGTGCTGGAGGGGGCAAATTATGTCGATGATTACCCTGCGGTCCATTGGCTCAATCCGGCGGTCGGGCGGTTACAGGACAAGCTAGAGCGGACGCTCAAAGGCGGCCGAGTACAAGTCTTGTCGCGGGCGGGAACTGACAGGCTGTTGGTGTGGCACGGATCGGGTGACGACCCAGGGGTGGTCTATGTATTCACACCTTCGCGAAACAAGCTTGAAATATTCGGTGAATTGCGCCCCGACATTGATTTTAAGAAATTGTCCGCGCCACGAAGCATCGAATATGAAGCGCGAGATGGAACGCGAATTCGCGGTTATCTGACCATGCCCAAGGGGCGCAATTCATCGAATTTGCCCATGATCATAATGCCGCACGGCGGTCCTTACGGCATACGCGATACCGCTACTTACAATGACACGGTGCAACTGCTCGCAAACCGCGGCTATGCCGTTTTGCAGCCGAATTATCGCGGCTCCGGCGGCTATGGTAAAGCGTTCGAGGAATTGGGCAACGGTCAGATTGGCCGCAAGATGCAGGACGATCTTGACGATGCGATGGACTGGGCTTTGGCTCAGGGCTTTGCCGATCCGGCCCGTATCTGTGTAGTTGGCGGGAGTTACGGCGGATATGCGGCGCTGTGGGCCGTGACGCGCAATCCGGAACGCTACCGCTGTGCCGCAAGTTGGGCCGGTGTCACCGATTTCGAAGCGCAGATCGGTTTTGACAGAAATTCGGGCGATCGCCGTATCCGCAGCAAATGGCAGCGCCGCGTGGTGGGCAGCGATCCTGAATTTAGTTTGGCGAAAGTGTCTCCGGTTCAGCAGATCAAACGGCTCACGCGGCCAATTTTACTCGCCCATGGCAAGCGTGACCAGACCGTCCCGTTCAGCCAGTTCACCAAGATGAGCGCGGCGGCGAAATCTGCGAATATAGATATCACCGAGCTAATCATCGAGGATGAAGGCCATTCTTTCATCAAGAGCGAGAATGAACTCGCCTGGTTTGATGCGCTGGTTGAATTTCTTGGCGTTAACAATCCGAGCGACATCAATGTTGCTGCGGCCAAGCCGCTGACTGACACTGATGCCAATCTGCAACCGGCTGACGCCAAAATCTCTGAAGAAGTGGTGGATGGGTCCACCGCTGAAGCAGAGTAATTGCGGCGGGGAGGCATTGCCGCTAGGTTGGTTCCGATATGAAACAATTGTTCCAACACGCCGCCGTCACCGAAGACATTACCGTGCGTGTCGCGGTGAATTTCCTACCCGAACAATCGCATCCTGATGCGGGAAAGTGGTTTTGGGTATATCACATCAGGATCGAGAACGATTCCGACCGAACGGTGCAATTGAAGACGAGGCATTGGCGCATTACCGATGCGCGTGGGATGATCAATCACGTCGATGGCGAAGGTGTGGTCGGCGAAACCCCCGTACTCGCCCCCGGCGAAACGCATGATTACGTATCGGGTTGCCCGCTCACCACGCCCAGCGGCACGATGGAGGGTTTTTACACTTTCACCACCCGCGAGAACGAGCTTTTTGAGGTGCGGATACCCTATTTCCCGCTTTCTGCCCCAGCCACAGCGGATTGAGGCGCACGATGGGCCGATTCTCGAAGGTTGCGGCCTGAGGGCTTCGCGCCTAAATCGGCTCCACTATGAAACGCACCCACCTGCCGCTGAACGCCTTGCGCGTCTATGACGCCGCCGCGCGGCACCTAAGCTTCACCCGCGCTGCAGACGAGTTGGCGGTGACCCCAGCTGCCGTCGGGCAGCAAATTCGTGCGCTGGAGGATCACCTCGGCACAGTGCTGTTCCGCCGGACGAGCAAAGGTCTTGAACTGACCCCAGAAGGTTGCGCAGGGCTTGATGCATTGCGCGAAGGATTTCTGAAATTCGAAGAAAGCGTGCAGGCAATGCAGGCGGGGCAGGCAAGCGACAGCTATACCATTGCCGCACCACGCGAATTCTATGCGCAATGGCTCGCACCGCGGCTGGCGGCGTTCCGTAAGAACAACCCTGAAATCCGCTATCAATTGGTTGAGGATGAAAACGCCGACTTTACCGAGGCGAACCTCGATGTTGCAATCCGCCTAATCGACGGTCCGGGTGACTTGCACGGGGTTGAGCTGGCTCCGGCCCAGCGCGTGGTCGTATCGATTGATGGTGCGCCAGATGAATGGATCGATTGGCCTGGTGCACCTTTGCCTGAGGGTGCCGAACCGACCGTGCAGGTCGGCAATGCCGGACAGGCGCTGAGCAGCGCGATGGCGGGAATGGGCAAGGCGATCCTACCGTTTCTGCTGGTAACCGAAGCGGTCGATGCAGGCCGGCTGAAAATCCTTGAGGGGCCAGAGGAAGGGCGCCGCGCCTATTGGTTGATCGCGCCGCCGCCGCAATGGCGCCAGAAAAAGGTCAAAGCTCTGGTTGATTTCCTGTCGGCTGACTAGGGTCAGGAGGGACGAGCATGAATGCTCCCAGACGTGCGGCACGTTCATTGGGCAATTGCGCCATCGCGCGGTAAAGTATCACCCCGATGGTGCATTGATCGCGCGGCGATGCGGCTGCGAGTTTCCGATCGTCGGTCAGTAGGTCCATAATTCTCTCGCTCGCACCGAGCGCTCGCATTCCGGCAAAGAGCGCGGCAAAATCTGCATCCATCGGGTCGGTTCGCGTGACCGGTGTTTTTATTCCGCCGGCCATTGCCCGGATCCGGTCAACTTTGTTGCGTTGGAGTGCGCTTTGGATACGCGGCGACATTGAAGATGTGTCGAAACTGTCGCCCAGCGCAAGTTTGGCGCAGCTTTGCTGATCACGGTCTTCGAATACGACGATGAGATCAACTGTGCTGTGAACCAGTTTGGTAAGGCTCTGCTCAGGTGCGAATTTGATCGCCGCGCCGTGTTTGGATTCAAGACCTGTCAGCCATTCGCGCCCTAGGGCAAGCCCTTGATCCTGCGACAAAGTGCCGCCAAGCTCGGCTTCAACCCCGCGGTTCACCAATTTGGCAAATTCTTCGGGAAACTCCTGCTTGACTGCCTCCCAAAACGGGCTGGTGCCAGGTTCCGCCAGCAACCCCTGTTCGAATTCCAATGCGGCTTGCTCACGTGTTTTTGATGGGCTGCACGCCGCTACCAAGCCGCACAACACGGCCAGTGGCAGGGCAATTCCGCGCAAGGTGATCCGTCTGGAAATTTGCACCAATTACACCCCGCAATACCAACACCACAAACTATAGTGCATGTGTTTCTTGAAAAACAGAGACGGAATGGCCAGTGCGCTGTCAGCCAGCAAGCTGCGGCAAAACCGACCAAAGCAGCACGCCGCCGATGATGGCACTTGTGCCACCGACGGCAAGACCGCGCGGAATTCGTAGCGGCTTGGCGACCGACCGGAAGCGTTCCTTATACTGCGGATGCTCAGTGCCCATCAAACGGTCCCACCAAGTGAAGTAGAGGCCGAAATTATGGCGGAATTCGCTGTGATGCAGGTCGTGGTGGGTGGTGGTGTTGATCCAGCCAACCCATTTGTTGTCAACCCAGCCTGCAGGAAGCAGTTCGACCCCTGCGTGTCCCATAACATTGCGGATTATCATGAACCACAGGAACAGGAACACCGCAAAGCCGATATAGGCAATGCCCATCAGGCTTGTCGCAAGCAGGAACAGCGGAACAAATGCAGCCTCTGTAATCGCTTCCCAGATGGAGAAACTATAGGCTGCCCAGGGTGTCGGGGTGCGCGATTTATGATGGTGAAGATGCGTTACCCGGTACAGCCGCCTATGGTGCAGCGCGCGGTGCATCCAGTAGAAATAGGCATCGTGAAACACGATCATGACAGCAGTCTGAAGCAGCAGCATGGCGAGGGTAAAGGTTTCAAGCTTGAGTTCGATCACCCCCATTTCGCGCAAGACCAATGTGCTGATGGTGGTCAGCCCGAAGAAAAACACGGTGCGGATCGACGATAAAACCTCACGCTGAAAATCTTCCCGCTTCGCCTTCCGATTCTGGATCCGGCGCCTGTCGGCCCACCCCTTAAAAGCGAAGAGCAGTGCGGCCAATACTCCAGCGGCAATCAGATACCGGCTCAGATCGAAATACATCGCGCCCATCATATGGTCGCTGACTTTGTCCATGAAACTTGTGTTTGCTTGGGTGGTCATTGCATTACTCCGGTTTGGTCAATGCCGTCAAAATGATCAAGGAGCAATGAAAAGGCTCAGCATTGCCGGATAAATGGAGGTCATTTATAGAAAATGTTACAGGCATTTCCGTTTTGACAACTCTGTGAACTGACAATTTCAGTGCGGCGGCGTTGGCGCTCAAGCCAACTTCACCAGCATCCACACCGCCATGCCGACCATGAAGATGTTCTCGGTGAGCGAAACAAAGCCGAGCGGGACATTGCTGTCGCCGCCAACGCAGGCGCATTTTATGTCGCGCTTCTCGATGTAAACCGCGTGAAACACCGAGACTGCGCCGATGGATCCGATTAACAGCGCGAGTGGTATCGCGATCCACATCAGCACGCCCGCAATCATCAGCACGCCCGCCAGTCCCTCGGCAAATGGGTAGATATAGCCGTATGGTACCCATCGTTGGGCGAGCAGATCATAGTTGAGAAACATGCTGGAGAAGCTCTCCACATCTCGCAGTTTGAGATAGGCGAGGGCACACATCGAAAATGCGACAAACCATTCTGCAGTGCGGAGCGACAGCGGTTGGCCAGTCACAACATAGGCCGAA
>JBATLU010000394.1:0-2258 GCA_049289475.1 Pontixanthobacter sp.
ATCCAGAGCGAACTCGGCGGGGAAGCCGAAGACGCCAATGAGCTCGCCGAACTTGCCGAGAAGATCGACAAGCTAAAGCTGTCGAAAGAAGCCAAAGCGAAGGCGCAATCCGAACTCAAAAAACTCAAAGGTATGCAGCCGATGAGCGCTGAGGCGACCGTAGTGCGCAATTATCTCGACGTGTTGCTTGGCCTGCCTTGGGGCAAGAAGAGCAAGCTCAAGAGGGATCTGGTGCAAGCGCAGGAAGTGCTCGATGCCGATCACTACGCGCTGGAGAAGGTCAAAGACCGGATCGTCGAATATCTTGCGGTACAGGCACGGACCAACAAGCTGAAGGGGCCGATATTGTGCCTCGTCGGCCCTCCCGGTGTCGGCAAGACCTCGCTTGGCAAGAGCATTGCCCGCGCTACGGGCCGCGAATTCATCCGCCAGTCGTTGGGCGGTGTGCGGGACGAGGCTGAAATTCGCGGCCACCGCCGGACCTATATCGGATCGCTGCCGGGCAAGATCGTGACCAATCTCAAGAAGGCCGGAACCAGCAATCCGCTGTTCCTGCTCGACGAGATTGACAAGCTGGGTCAGGACTTCCGCGGCGACCCCGCCTCGGCGCTGCTCGAAGTGCTCGATCCCGAACAGAATTCCAAGTTCCAGGACCACTATCTAGAGCTGGATATCGATTTGTCGGACATCATGTTCGTGACCACCGCGAACAGCCTTAACCTGCCGCAGCCACTGCTCGACCGGATGGAGATTATCCGGTTGGAAGGGTATACCGAAGACGAGAAAGTCGAGATTGCCCAGCGGCATTTGATCGCCAAGCAAATCGAGGCGCACGGTTTGAAAGATGGCGAATTTGAACTCACCGAAGCGGCGCTGCGCGATTTGGTCCGTTATTACACCCGCGAAGCCGGTGTCCGAACATTGGAGCGCGAAATCGCCCGCCTAGCGCGCAAAAGCCTGCGCCAGATTGTCGAAGGCAAGGTTAAGTCAGTTGTGGTCACACCCGACAATCTCGGTGACTTTGCCGGCGTGCGTAAATTCAAACACGGCATGTCCGAGGATGAAGCGCAGGTGGGGGCCGTTACCGGCCTCGCGTGGACCGAAGTGGGCGGCGAATTGCTGACCATTGAAAGCGTCACGACACCGGGCAAGGGTGAAATCCGCTCGACCGGTAAGCTAGGTGATGTGATGAGCGAAAGCATCGCGGCTGCCTTTAGTTTTGTGAAGGCGAGAGCGCCTGCTTACGGAATTAAGCCATCGATCTTCCAGCGCAAAAACATCCATATCCATTTGCCCGAAGGGGCAGTGCCGAAGGACGGGCCCAGCGCAGGCGTCGGTATGGTCACATCGATAGTTTCGACCCTGACCGGGGTTCCGGTTCGCGCCGATGTTGCGATGACCGGCGAAGTAACCCTGCGCGGCCGTGTTCTGCCAATCGGCGGGCTGAAAGAGAAACTGCTCGCGGCACTCCGGGGCGGGATTAAAACCGTGCTCATTCCGGAAGAAAATGTGAAGGATTTGGCGGAAATACCCGCCAATGTGACCGAAGGTCTGGAGATCATTCCGGTATCGCATGTCGATCAGGTGCTTGAACATGCACTTACCGCCAAATTGTCCGAGATTGAATGGACCGAGGCGGATGATCTTGCGAGCCAACCGGGCGCGGCTGCTGCAACCAGCGGCAGCTTGCCGACAGCGCACTGAATTTCTCGGCTGCTAGTAACCAAACGAATCGGCTTGATTTACCGTGGTGTGGTTGACGCCGCGCATTTTGAATTCAGGCCAGATAACAACGATTCGACGTAAAAATGGCTCGAAAATTCCGATTTGCTTACGTTTGATACGAATTGCCTTTGACAGGCGGCTGAAAAATCCCTTCAATCTGCGGCCTTCGCTGAGGCGATTCACCGGCCTCGCATTATGAATTTTTTTTGGGGGTTCACTAAATGAACAAGAATGACCTGATCAGTGCGGTGGCCGATGCCAGCGGACTGTCTAAAAGCGATGCTGCCAGCGCGGTCGAAGGTGTGTTTGATTCAATCCAGACTGCTTTGTCAAAAGGTGACGAAGTGCGTCTGGTCGGATTTGGCACCTTTTCGGTCGCCAAGCGCAAAGCATCGACCGGACGGAATCCGCGCACAGGCGAACCGATGACGATCAAAGCTTCCAACCAGCCGAAGTTTAAAGCTGGGAAGGGACTGAAAGACTCGGTCAACTGATCCGATAATCGATAATTACGAAAAGGCCCCGCTCTCCAA
>JBATLU010000395.1:0-2137 GCA_049289475.1 Pontixanthobacter sp.
GCGAATTGTCTCGCATCCGACAATTGATGCCTCAAACCTTCTAAACGCGACCTAGGGTCAGGACCTATTAATCCCACAGTCGTGGCGCCCAAATGACGAAGATATCGGGCGGAAATGCCCGCAAGGACGGCTGGTTGCCTTTCCAAGGTCAGTTCTGGCCGAGATCGAAGTCATTTGGGCGTCCCTTCGGGATTTGACCAATTGGCCCCGCCGCGGCGTCGCAGAAGCTTGAAAATGCACCAGCATTTCCCGCGCTCCTGCACCTTGCGAACAGGGCCAATTGCTTCAAACCACGATCTGCGGGATTATTAGGTCCTGACCCTAAAATGGTTGCTTCAGAACGAGCGAATTCTTGACTTTTACGCGATGCCGCCGCAAACGCTGCCGCGAAATACGTGAGAGCAATCCGCTCGCGCGCGACTGGGCTTCGGCCCCTATATCCGGATAATTTATGTCATTTGCCGATCTCGGCCTCTCCGATGAACTTTTAAAAGCTGTAACCGATGCCGGTTACACAGAGCCTACGCCGATTCAGGCGCAGGCAATTCCCGCAATCCTGATGATGAAGGATTTGATCGGGATCGCCCAAACAGGCACTGGCAAAACCGCCAGTTTCGTGCTTCCGATGATCGACGTCATGGCTGCCGGCCGCCGCCGCGCGCTTATGCCGCGCTCGCTCATCCTTGAACCGACGCGCGAACTCGCGGCGCAGGTGGCAGAGAATTTCGAGAAATACGGCAAGAACCACGATCTCAAAATGGCGCTGCTGATCGGCGGCGTTCAGATGGGTGACCAGCTAAAAGCGCTCAATGAGGGCGTCGATGTGCTCATCGCCACACCGGGCCGCCTGATGGATCTGTTCGAACGCGGCAAAATCATGCTCAACGGCTGCGAGTTGCTGGTGATCGACGAGGCCGACCGGATGCTCGATATGGGGTTTATTCCCGACATCGAATTCATTTGCGACAAGCTGCCTACCACGCGTCAAACAATGCTGTTTTCGGCGACAATGCCGCCGGTGATTAAGAAGCTGGCGGATAAATTCCTGACCAATCCCAAGCAGATTGAAGTCAGTCGCGCAGCCAGCACAAACGACAACATCGCCCAGTTTAAGGTGATGATGACCCCGCGCAAAAAGCATGAAGCGCTCGTGTGGTTCTTGCAGAACGACAATGTCGGCACCGCGATTGTCTTTTCCAACAAGAAAGTCACCGTGCGCGATTTGGCAAAGAAGCTGAAGCGTGACGGGTTCAAAGTGGGTGAAATTCATGGCGACATGGATCAAAGTAGCCGCGTGGCCGAGCTTGATCTGTTCAAATCGGGCGACATCAACATTTTGGTGGCGTCTGACGTTGCCGCGCGCGGATTGGACATCAAGGGGGTAAGCCATGTGTTCAACTATGACACGCCGTGGCACCCCGATGACTACGTCCATCGTATTGGCCGGACCGGCCGAGCAGGAGCGAAGGGGCGCGCGTTTACGTTCGTCACCGCTGCCGATGCCGAAGCGATCGACAATGTCGAAAAGCTGACCGGCGGAAAAATCCCCGTGTTTGGCAATGATTCGCCCAAGGCGCCGGCCAAAGTCGACCGGAAGCAAGTGAAGGCGGCTGAAACAGCGGAGTCAGAGCCTGCAGCAGAGGAAGAAAAGCCCAAACGCGCACCGCGCAAGCCCAAGGCCGAACAGAAGGTCGAACAGGCGGAGGCTGCGCCAGTGCGGCGGACCCAATCGGACAAGAAACCTGAACGCGCACCGCGCCGCTATCATGATGATGATAGTCCATCCGCACCCGGCGAATGGAATGGCCCGATGCCCGGTTTCCTGGATGTGAGCGCGCTTTAGTCAATTGGGCGGCGGGGTAGTGCCTGCCGCCAAGTGCGGTTCAATCCGCCAACATCACAAAGCTGTCGAGCACCCGTTTCGTCCCGGCCTGTTCAAACTCGATTTCCAGTTTGTTGCCTTCTTGCGCCATCACAGTGCCGTAACCGAATTTGTCGTGAAACACGCGTGCGCCCAATGCGATGTCGCTGCGCGGGCGTGCGGCGAAGCTGGCGGCGCTGCGCTGGTTTTCCTTCACCACCGACTGCTTGGTTTCGTAGCCGCCTGAAAGCGCGCGCTGCCAGCCGGGGCCGCGAG
>JBATLU010000396.1:0-7912 GCA_049289475.1 Pontixanthobacter sp.
CTGGGTCACAGTCAATGGTCCTTTGCGTTGTGTAAAGGGTAATCGACATATTATTCGCTGTTAGTCAACTACCCTTTACAAAAAGAATGGGAGGCTTGTCTGAAATCTGACATTGCGATGTCATGATAAAGGCGTAGAAACGCCGCATGACCGCACCGCAACCGCCCCGCACACCCGCTCTTTCGCGCCGTTCCCTGTTCCGCGCCGGCATAATTGCCGGTTCGCTCGCAGCGGCTCCGCTCGCGGCGCAATCTTTGCGCGGTTTTTCGCACGGCGTGGCCAGCGGAGAGCCCGGGCCGAACAGCGTGCTGTTGTGGACTCGCTATGTCGCCAGCCAGGACACGACCCTGAAATACGAGGTTGCGCGCGATGCCAGCTTTGCGGCGGTGCTCGCAGGCGGTGAGGTCACCGCCTCGCCCGACCGCGATTGGTGCGCCAAAGCGCTGGCGGAAAATCTGCCCGCTGGCGAATGGTTCTATTACCGCTTCATTGCACCAAATGGCGATACATCCTGCATCGGGCGCTCGCGGACCTTGCCAGCGGGCGACATTTCCCGGTTCAAACTGGCGGTGGTTGGTTGTTCCAATAAGGGTTTCGGCTGGTTCAACGCCTATGCCCATATTTGCGAGGAAGACGACAGCGATCTGGTCCTCCATACCGGCGATTATTTTTATGAATATGGGCCCAACACCTACCCCGCCGACAGCGACGCCGTGACCGAACGGGTGATCGACCCGCTTCATGAAATCATTGCGCTGGCCGATTACCGTGAACGCTATGCCAGTTACCGCGAAGATCCGGATTTGCAGCGGCTGCACCAGATGTTCCCGATGATCCATGTGCCCGATGATCACGAGAGCGCCAACGACAGTTACAAGGACGGTGCAGAAAACCACCAGCCGGATACAGAGGGGCCGTGGGACGCGCGCAAACGCGCTTCAATCCGCGCGATGCGCGAATGGATGCCGATTTCCGATGCAACCTGGGCCTCCTACGAGATCGGCAATCTGGCCACGTTGTTCCGCCTGGAAACGCGTTTGACCGCACGCAGCAAACCATTCGATATGGGCGATATCGCCAAACGCGGCGGAGACGATCCCGCCAAGATACTGGCTGCGCTTCAGGCTTTTCATGATGACGAGTGGCGCGATCCCTCGCGCACGTTGATGGGCGATGCGCAGGAGGCATGGCTTGCTGACGGGCTGAAAATATCCCGGTCAGCGGGGAAAACCTGGCAAGTGCTGCTGCAACAGGTGGTGATGACCAGCCTCAAAACCTCGCCCGATATTGCCAAGGGTATGAGCGATGCGACGCCAGACTATATCCGCAAGCGCATTCTCGCGGGCGTGCTGACCAGCCAGGCGGGCCTGCCGTTCAATATGGATGCGTGGGATGGCTATCCTGCCGCGCGCGAGCGGCTGCTCAAATCCGCACAGGAAGCCGATGCCAATCTGGTCGTTCTGGCGGGCGACAGCCACAATGGCTGGGCGTCGGAGCTTACAAATCTCGGCGCGCCAGCAGGCATCGAGTTTGCTGGGCATTCGGTAACCTCACCCGGCGCGGAAGGCTATCTTCCGTGGATCAAACCGGCCGATTTCGCGGCGCAGGCGGTTGCCGCCAATGATCAGCTCAAATGGGCCGACACCGGTCAGCGCGGCTATATGGCGGTGGAACTGACCCCGACGCGCGCGACATCCGAATATCGTTTCCTCCAGACCATCCGCAGCCGCACGACCGCGCTTGCCTCGTCCAAACGCATTTCGAGCGAAGTCGGAAGTCAGGCGCTCGACCTTGGTTGATTTGGTAATATTTCGTCGCTATCCGGCTGCCATGCGCAGAATGCCGCCTTTGACCACCAACACTACCACCGGGTTCACCCGGGGGCGGATGGTCGCGGTCTAAGCGAACCACCGCCGCCCGGTTTCGGGCGGTATGGTGTCACCTCCCGAAATCGTCACTTTCAACGACACCGACTCTTTCGGTGCGCGCGCACATCTGCCATGGCGCACCAAACGAAGATGGACGAATTCGATGAGTGATATGATCAAGATCAGCCTTCCCGACGGTTCGGTGCGCGAAATGCCTGCCGGTTCCACGCCGATGGATGTTGCCGCCGCGATCGGCCCCGGCCTTGCCAAAGCGGCGATTGCAGCCAGGGTCGACGGCGAACTGCGCGACATTATGCGCCCGTTTGATGGCGACGCTGAACTGGCGCTGGTCACTGCCCGCGACGAAGACGAGGCACTGGAACTCGCCCGCCACGATTTCGCGCATGTTCTGGCTGAAGCGGTGCAGGCGATCTGGCCTGGCACGCAAATCACTTTCGGCCCCTCGACCGAAGACGGTTTCTATTACGACGTGATGGCACCCGAGGGCCGCGACCCGTTCGGCGTGGACGATTTGCCCGCGATCGAAGAGAAAATGCGCGAGATCATCAAGGCCGACAAGCCGCTCCGCCGCGAAGCGTGGAGCCGTCAGGCGTTGATCGACAAATGGACAGCCGATGGCGAAAGTTTCAAGGCCGAATGGGCGGCGCAGCTTCCCGAAGGCGAGGAACTGACGGTCTATTGGTCGGGTAAAGCCAATGATCCGACTGCGTGGATGGATATGTGCCGCGGCCCGCATCTGCCCAGCACGGGCAAGCTCGATCCGCAGGCCTTCAAGCTGATGCGTGTCGCCGGTGCATACTGGCGCGGCGACCAGAACAATGCGCAATTGACGCGGATCTACGGCACCGGCTGGCTTAACAAGAAACAACTGGCCGCGCATCTCCACCAGCTGGAAGAAGCCGCCAAGCGTGATCACCGCAAATTGGGCCGCGAGATGGATTTGTTCCACTTGCAGGAAGAGGCGCACGGCAGTGTATTCTGGCATCCGCAGGGCTACCGCATCTGGCGCGAACTGGAGGCCTATATGCGCCGCGCGATGGATGGCGGCGGCTATCAGGAAATCAAGACGCCGCAATTGATGGATGTCCGCCAGTGGGAACGCAGCGGCCATTGGGGCAAATACAGCGCCAATATGTTCGCCGTGCCCGACATTGTGCCCGATGGCGAAGGGGCTGGTCCTAAAGTTGCGGAGGACGCCGACTGGATGGCGATCAAACCGATGAATTGCCCGGCGCATGTGCTGGTGTTCAAGCAAGGCACGACATCCTACCGCGATCTGCCGATCCGGCTGGGCGAAATGGGCTGCTGCCACCGCAACGAACCGCATGGCGCGCTCCACGGATTGATGCGCGTGCGCCAGTTCACGCAGGATGACGGACATATTTTCTGCACCGAGGATCAGGTGGTCGAAGAAGTTCGTAAATTCTGCGAGCTGGCCGGGCGCGTTTACCGCGAACTGGGGTTCGAGAAATTCGCGGTCAAACTGGCAACGCGTCCCGAACAGCGTTTCGGCAGCGATGCCGATTGGGACAAGGCCGAGGACGAATTGCGCAATGCCGTGATCGAAGCGGGCATGGCGACCGAGGAATTCGGCTGGGAGGAGCTTGAAGGCGAAGGGGCATTCTATGCCCCCAAGCTCGAATGGCACCTGACCGATGCAATTGGCCGGACGTGGCAGGTCGGCACGATCCAGTCGGACCGCGTGCTGCCCGAACGGCTCGATGCGACCTATATCGGCGAAGATGGCGGCAAGCATCGCCCGGTCATGCTTCACCGAGCAATCTTCGGATCTTACGAGCGTTTCATCGGCATTCTGATCGAAAATTATGCAGGCAAGCTGCCCGTCTGGCTCGCCCCGACGCAGGTCGTGGTTGCACCGATCGTGTCGGATATCGACGATTATGCGGGCGAGGTTCTGGCCCGGCTGGAAGCCGCCGGCATCCGCGCCGAGGCGGATCTGCGTAACGAGAAGATCAACTATAAGGTGCGCGAACATTCGCTGAAGAAAGTGCCGCATATTCTGGTGGTCGGAAAACGCGAGGCGGAGGAAGGCACCGTCGCCATCCGCACGCTCGGTTCGCAAGATCAGCGGGTGATGCCGCTCGATGAAGCCTTGGCGATGCTCAAACTCGAAGCCACACCGCCTGATCTGCTCTGATCGATAGCGGGGGCGCGTAGAGCTTGGAACTTCTGGCCGGATTTACTGTGCTGCAGATTGTGGCTGCGCTGGCGACGACGCTGGTCGCTGCCTTTATCCGCGGCCTGGCCGGGTTCGGCATGGCAATCCTGCTGGTACCGATATTGGCGATGGCGCTCTCTCCGGTGGAGGCGGTTTTGATCACCAATTTCGTGTCCCTGTTCATCGGCTTGAGTGAAATCCGCACCATCACCCGCGATGCCGAACGTTCGGCGCTGGCTATCGCCGCATGGGTGCTGCTGGCCACTGCGCCGGGGCTGATTGCGCTCGCCGCAACGCCGCCCGATGTCGCGCGGTTCCTGATTGCATTGGTTGCATTGTCTGCTTTCGGTGCAGTAATGTTACCGCGCCGCGCCGCGCATCAACCCGGAGCAATTGCGACCGGTTTTACCGGAATTTCAAGCGGATTGCTGACCGGCTTTGCGGGGATGCCCGGCCCGCCGGTGGTACCCTATTATGTCGGCCGCGATATTCCGCGCCACACAGCCAAGGCGTCGATGCTGCTGATATTCACCATCGCTTCCTTCGCCGGTCTGGTGTCGGGTACGATTATCGGGGCGCTGGAATGGCGGTTGCTATTGCTCGCGCTGATGCTGTTTCCGGCAGTATTACTCGGCAATTGGTTCGGCTCAAGAGCATTTGGCACAGTCAGCGACGATCTATGGCGCGGATTTGTCGCTTTGATGTTGAGTGCGACTGCCGTGGTCGCGCTGGTCAAGCTGGCCTTTCAATAGGCCGAAACTAGATCGGGAACGCGGTTCCGGCGAGGATCAGTGCCATCGCGCAGCCACTGACAATCATACCGCGCGCAGCGGCGATTAGGCCGGCATCAGAAACGTTGATCAGGGCGATAGCTTTGCTCATATCGCGGTAATGCGCGGCAAAACCCTAACAAAACGTTAAGCTGACATCGCGGGCATTTGCTGGCTGGCGCAGTGGAACCCGCCGCCGCCCGCAAGCACGGCATCTCCGGGCAGGCCGATTGTCGCGCGGTCAGGAAAGAGTGCGGCGATAGCAGCGACGCCGTCCGCATCATGTGGCGATCCGAAAGTCGGCACCACCACAAGATGGCTGGTGATCGCAAAATTGGCATAGCTGGCGGGTTCGATGATGCCGTCGCGGAGGATCAATCCAGGCGAAGGTATATCGGCGATGTCTACGTCTGCCGCCAGTGCCCGCCGCCGCACATCGGCATAAATTTCCGCATTGGGGTCGTCCGTGCCGGTTTGCTGCGGGACAGCGAGCAAATTGGGTCCGACAAAACGCGCGAGATTGTCGACATGGCCATCGGTATGATCGTTAATCAATCCATCGCCGAGCCAAAGCACCCGTACGAAGCCCAAGTCAGCTTTGAGCCGCGCTTCGATCTCGCTTTGGCTAAGTTGTGGGTTGCGGTTGGGATTAAGCAGGCACTGCTCGGTCGTGGCGACCCAGCCGGTGCCATCGCCATCAATCGCGCCGCCTTCCAAAATCCAGTCTGCGATTTCGACAGTCAGGCCAGCATCGGCAGCAATTTCCGCCCCGATTGTCTGGTCGCCGGGCATTTCATACTTCCCGCCCCAGCCGTTGAAGCCGAAGCGTTTGGCGATCCGGCTTGAGCCGCTTGCCAAAACCAAAGGCCCGGTATCGCGCAGCCAAATGTCGCCATAAACGCGCCGCTCCAGCGTTACCGCCGCGCTGACCAGCTCCCTCGCCCGCACTTCATTGACTGCATCGCGCACCAGCAGGCGAGCTTGCTGCCCGCTTTCAGCAACAGCATTGGCAAATGCCGCAATCTGTTCCTGTGCGCGTGCGAGATAGCCCGGCCATTCATCGCCATCATGCGGGAAGCCGATCCACAAATAGTCTTGTGGAGCCCATTCGGGCGGCATTCGGTACTTCATGAACCGGCTTTCGTATGTTTGCAGTGTCAGAAGAGGGCTAGCAGCCGCCGCCATTGCTCTTGGCCGCCGTGCAGCTTTCATCGCGGGTTGCTTTGAATTCGTCGCCTTCGACCCAATTGGGCCAGCTTTCGCTCACCGCGAGCATGCGCCCGATGCGGTAGAACAGCTGGAGGTCGGCCATCACGCCGCTCCAGTCCCAATTTTCGTCAAATTCGTCTTTCGGGCCGTGGTAGCGGTTGACGCGGTAATCCTTGGCCAGCGCCGCGCCTGCTGCGGTTCCGCCATCAACCAGATCCTCGCCCCCGTCGACATAGAGCATCGGTACGCCGCGCTTGGCGAAGGCGAAATGGTCGGACCGGTAATAATAGCCCGCTTCGGGATTGGGGTTGGGCGTTGCGACGCGGCCATCATCCTTGAGCGCTTGCTCGAGGAATTCGTCGAGCCGCGATTTGCCTGGGCCAACCACGGTCACATCCCTCGATGGGCCTGCGATCAGGAAAGCATCCATATTGATTCCGCCGACTGTCTGCGCCAGCGGCAAAACCGGATTGGCGGCATAAAAATCTGCACCGAGCAGTCCCTGCTCTTCGGCAGTCACCGCAAGAAAGACGAGGCTGCGCGGGGCGGGACCGGCCTTTGCATGCGCTTCGGCCAGAGCAACCAAAGCCGCGCTGCCGGTGGCGTTATCTACCGCGCCGTTGCAAATATCATCGCCATCTGGGGCGGCGGTGCAACGGCCAAGATGGTCCCAATGCGCGGTGTGGAGCACATATTCATCGGGTCGTTCGCTGCCCGGCAAAATGCCGATCACATTTTGCGAATCGTAGGAACGGATATCGTTGGAGAAGCTGGTGCTGGCAGTCAGGCCGAGCGGAACCGCCTTGAAACCCTTGACCTTCGCTGCGGCGGAAAGCTTGGCCATATCCTGACCGGCAGCGGCCAGAATCCTGGCTGCAATATCTTTCTGCACCCAGCCGTTCATTTGCGTCAGTGGCGGAGCATTCTCGCCGCGCTGGGCATAGGCCTGCGGCCCTGACCAGCTGCTTTCAACCACATTCCAACCATAGGATGCAGGTTCGGTATCGTGGATGATAATCGCCCCGGCTGCGCCCTGCCGCGCGGCCTCTTCATATTTATAGGTCCAGCGCCCGTAATAGGTCATGGCTTTGCCGCCGAACGGGCCATCAAGCCCCTCAGTGCCGTAATCAGGGTCATTGACCAGAATGACCGCAGTTTTGCCCTTCATGTCGAGCCCGGCATAATCGTTCCAGCCGCGTTCGGGTGCGTTTACGCCGTAGCCGACGAACACCAACTCGCTATCCTTAAGCGCAGTCTTGGCGTCTTCGCGGTAGGTTACCCCGACCCAGTCTTTCGAATAGGTCAGGCTCAAATCTTGCTTGCCGCCCTTTATCGTCAACGGGGCAAAATCCTTGCCGGTGATTTCGACCAGCGGCACTTTTTGCACCCAGCTGTCGCCATTGCCGGGCTGCAAACCCGCAGCCTTGAATTTTGCGATCAGCAAGGCGACGGTTTTGTCTTCGCCCGGGGTTCCGGGCATACGGCCTTCGAATGCGTCGGACGAGAGTTCGCGGGTGATATCGACCATGGTTTGCTGGTTAATCTCGCCTGCGGCAACTTCGGGAATGTCGAGCGCATCGCTCTGTCCGCCGATACCGGCACCGCCGCATGCGGTGAGCGAGAGTGCAGCCGAAACGGCCAAGAGCTTGCGGATCATGATATTTCCTCGTCGTAGCGGGATTTTTGATGACCCTCCATTGCAAAGGGTGCGAGAAGGGGCAAGGGCCATGCGCGAGGAAAGGTCGGAAATGAGCGGTACTGCGGGACAAACAAACACACCGGGAGACTGGCAGGAAGCGCTTGCCCGCGCGCGCCGCCATTCGCCGTTTCTGTCCAATGCGCTTGACCGCCAGCCCGAACTGACC
>JBATLU010000397.1:0-6441 GCA_049289475.1 Pontixanthobacter sp.
TTACTCACGGACCAAGTTCAAGCTGAACCGGGCCGCCGCATTGGCAGAGTGGCGTCAGTTGGGCGTGGCATAAGGGGCAGCTTAGCTGTCCTTGTAGAGACGAGTTCGCATTTGTCTGACACCACCCGCGAGACGGATGATTTCGGGGCTGGTCTTGAAATAGTGAAAGGGGCTGCGTTTTGTCATCCGACGACGTTTGGCGAGCACCGTCCTCGCCTCAAGCCGGTTTCCTCTGACAGAACCCTGTCGCTCGGTCCAGTGGTGGGGATCTCACGGTAGTTTGGAATTTGGCAACAATGACCACATTTTTGGCTCATTCCAATCTCAATTTGAACTCCTTGGGCGGCAATATTTCCTACGAAACCAAATCTCAGCGGGCACAAGCATGCCTCCCGCAGCACGGCCAGCCGACGAAATGGAACTACGATAATGAAGCAAGAGCTTAGACTTCCCGACATTATGGCAATTGTCGTTGTCGTATTGGCACTGGCCTTTTTTGCGTTCAATATCAGCCTTTACCTGCAAACGGATTCACCATTTCAGATACTGCTGCCCGATGGCTTTCTGGCAACGCAGATCTACTTCAGCCTGTCGGTGGTGATCTGTTTGGCATGCAGCGCCTATGCGATATGGAACATCGACAAACGCAAGCGACTGGCCGAGCAAGCCGTCCAGAATGCGCAATATCTGCGCGAAGTCGATTTTCGTCAGGCGGCGATCGATATGCACACAATTACAAGCGCTTCGGACGAAGACGGCAGCGTTCTGGATGTGAACGAAAATTTTCAGAAGGTGTTTGGCTATACGCGCGACGAAATCATCGGCAAGAACCACTCGATCCTCTACAAGCACAAGCATCTTGACGAAAGTTACCTTCAGATCCGAAATGCTGTCTCGGAAAAACGTGTATGGTCGGGAGAGCAGAAGCTGGTCTCGAAAACCAACGAGCCGATCTTTGTCAACACCACGATCATTCCGCAATTCGATAAAGATGGCAAGCACTTGCGGAGCCTGAATATTCGAACCGACACCACAGCCAACCGCAGGGCCGAGGCGAACCGCTTTCTCACGCTGATGCTCGAAGAGCTCCAGGATGAGGTTTACATTTATGATGTCGATACCCTGAATATCACCTATGTCAACCGATCCGCGCGCGCACGCTGCAATTGGAGCGAAGATGAAAGCCGCAGCAAGCGTATAAATGATTCGGCGCCTGATTTTGACGAAATCGCATTTCGCCACCATGTTTCCCCGCTCATGACTGGCAAAAACCCGGTGGTGACAATCGAAGTGATGCACCTCAAGGGTCCGGTTGAAATTGCCACGCGGCTATACGAAGACCTCGGCGGTCAAAAGGTTTTTGTGTCGGTGTTGCGTGATATTTCCTGGCGAAAGAAGGTCGAGGATGCGAAAATGGAATCCGTTTCCATCGTAAGTCACGAGCTTCGTACGCCATTGACCTCGATAAAGGGATCGCTGGGCCTGTTGCAGTCGGGGGTACTGGGCGTTCTTGAACCCAAGGCACAGAATATTGTCGATATCGCAGTGCGTAACAGCGACCGGCTGGTCATGATGGTCAGTGACATCCTCGACCTTGAAAAAATCGAGGCTGGCAAGATGGATTTCCGTATGGAAAAGGTCAATTTGGTCGACTTGCTGGCCGAGGCCGCCCACGCGAACAAAGGATATGGCGACGAGCATTCTGTGAAATTTGAAATTGAAACAAGTTTGGAAAATGCAGAAATCTTGGGGAACAATGACCGTTTGATGCAGGTCATGACCAACCTCATGTCCAACGCAGCAAAATATTCGCCTGCCAATGGGGTGGTGAAACTCACCATATCACAACATGGTCAGTTCTGGAGAGTATCGGTTATCGACAGCGGTCCGGGCATCCCGGAAACCGCGCGTAGCACCATGTTCAAACCGTTTTCGCAACAAGCATCCACCGATGGGAAAAAGCGCGTAGGAACCGGGCTGGGTCTGGTAATCGTGAAAACCATTCTCAAACGCCACAACGCTAGAATCGACTACAAGAGCGAGATCGGTGTCGGGACCGAGTTCTTTTTTGACATCCCTCTATTCGCGGAGCCAGTTATCCCGAGTGTTATGAGGATTGCCAATTGATCACATGGGTGCAGTGAGTGCGATGGCACCCGTGGCAATCGCCGCGGATTTCACCCGAAAAAGTGGTTCGGGCGACATCAGAGACAGGTCTTGTCACCAAGAGCGCAACGCGTGGCATGTATTGGCAGTTCGAGGTCTCCCCGAAACACTTTGGTCAACCGTTGGCCGCAGATTCTCTGGAGCAAAAATCCACTGACAATTTTGGCTATCCGAATGCCTTTTGAAAAATCGGTTTACGCGCCGGAAACCCTTGAAAATTGAATTTATATCTTTCAATTCTTCTTGTGGATGCGTATACTGAAATCACGCTATTTGTTTGACGAACTGAGTGTGTGCTGAACTGAATGAAAGTAAAATTCAGTCGGGCGTTTGGAAAAAATCAACTGCATTAGAAGAAGCCACTCTCAATGAAACCTCTACCTGTCATTGGGCGATATGCCGGGGTAATTTTCAGCCTTCTGTTTCTGACGGCATGTTTCATGGCAGGCGTTCAGATCGACCGCCTTTTCTACGATCGTCATATTGCAGATGTCCGAAGTTCTGTCGCGCAATCGGTAGCAACGGTATCGGCGCGGCTGGGTGGGGAGGTTGCAAAGTCGCTTTTCCTGGCGCGGGGGATGGCGGCTCTTCTCGACGAAGATCCAAACATGTCTCAACAAAGGTACGATGCGCGCGCGCGCAATGAGTGCAGGTGAATCCGGAATATTGAATATGGCTGCCGCTCCCGATCTAGTGGTCCGATACGTGTATCCCAAGGGCACGAACGAGAAGGTGCTCGGATTTGATTACCGTCAGTCTCCGGCGCAGCTCAAGGCGGTGGGAAAGGTATTGGAATCCGGAAAGGAAATGATTTCGGGTCCGCTGCCACTGGTTCAGGGGGGGGTGGGGATCATCATTCGTGTGCCGGTTTCATGGCACAAGATCAATGGTATGGCGCCAACTTATTGGGGCATCTATTCCATCGTCCAGGACGCGAACGTACTGTTTTCTCATGCTGGCGTTAATGATCTGGGCAGCGGTATCGATATTGCGCTCAGAGGCGGCACAGGAACCGACATGGTCGGCAAGGTATTCCAGGGAGATTCCGATATTTTCGCCAATGACCCGATATGGGCGAAGGTTCCGCTCGGTGGAAACTCATACTGGATGCTTGCAGCCGTTCCAACCGGAGGTTGGCCCACGTCCGCACCAAATGCGAGCATATTCAGGGGACTCTACGCCGCTTTTTGCTTGTTCGCGCTTTTCGCCCTCATGTATTTTGGCCGATTGCTGAAAGCGAGAAATCTTGCCCAAAAGAGATTGCATTTGGCTTTAGAGGCAATCGACGACGAATTTGTACTGTTTGATTCACAAGACCAGCTTGTGCTCTGCAATAGCAAATACAAGAACTCTTTTCCCGGGATGAGCGAGTTTATTGTTCCCGGTGTGACTTTCCGACAGATCATTGATGAGGGCCTGAAGCGAGGCGAATATCCTGAGGCAATCGGTGATGTAAACGAGTGGCGGGCCAAGCGGATTGAAACTCATCGTGCGGCTAGGCAGACCATTGAGCTTCCCCAGTCCGATGGGCGATGGCTGAAAGTTGCCGAGCGGCGAACCGCAGATGGTGGCACTGTTGGTTTGCGTGCGGATATTACCGAATTGAAGGCCGCCAAGGATGCTGCGGAATTGGCAAGCCAGGCCAAGTCGGACTTCATAAGCAATCTCAGCCACGAACTCCGCACGCCGTTAACCGTCATTCTCGGCTATGCAAAACTGCTTGCGAACGGATCGGCCTTGCCAGAGGTCCGAGGCCTGCGAAATGCTCTCAATGATCCTGCGGCACAGCTATCCGAACTTACGCCACAAGCAGAATCCGTCCTGGATCGGTTTTTCAGCCTCGCCGGAAAAGTTGTCAATTCGGCGCAGGACCTCATATCGCTTATCGAAGATCTTCTTGATTTTGAGGCAATCGAAACCGGAAAGATGCGCCTGTTCCCCGAACCGACGCGGATACAAGGGATATTTGACGAGTTATATGAAAAGTTTGGACCCGCAGCCGAAGAAAAGGGAGTCAGGCTAGACTTCGCGCCAGACGAAATTGTCGTCATGGCTGACCCGCGGCGTTTGAAGCAGGTCTTGAGAGAGATCGTCGGAAATGCCGTAAAATTCACGGAAACCGGCACCGTAGAAGTGACAACCCGTGTCCTGGGGGAAATGGCCCAAATCAATATAACCGACACTGGATGCGGAATTCCGGAAAGCGAACTTGATAACGTATTCATGCCCTTCTCGCAGGTCGATCCGTCCTCAACGCGCAAGAAAGGCGGCACTGGCATGGGATTGGCCATTTCGCGCGGCATCATTGAGGCATTGGACGGTAGTATCGGTGTTTCCAGCGAACTAGAAAAGGGCACCAGATTCTGGATTGCCCTGCCGCTTGCTACCGTGTTGTCCGACAACGACGCGCAGGAAGCTGTCAGCCCTTCAGCACAAGTAAGCGAACGCCGCCGTGCCTGAAATTCGGCGCTTGCCTCGTAGTCGAACAAAATCACAGCGGGTCACGTTGGCCACGTCTGGAGCGAAACTGATAAGAATCCGCAACCAGATTTTGGCTTTCAAGATACGCGCGGGTCGTGCCCGCATCGACGTGAATTTGTGCAACACTGGGCGCGTTCAACTGGGATCCACTTGCAACCTGCAGCGGAAACCACCACCTTCAAAGAAAGTAAGAGGCATGCTCGACAGGCACATTCACGAGCTTGACGTACGAGTGAATCGACGCGCGGGGCCAAACTCCGCCGACTTGGACAACATCCCATGAAGGCCCAAAGATGAAAATACTTGCGGTTGATGACGACCAATTACAACTTGATATGCTGACGGCCATTCTGAATGATGCAGGTTATTCGGACGTCACAACGGTGACTTCAGGCGCTTTGGCGCTTCATGAAATGAACAATCCCAATGCGGCTTTCGAATCGATATTACTGGATATACAGATGCCAGAATTAGATGGTATTGAACTTTGCAAGATCGTTCGCTTGATGCCGAAATACCAAACGACGCCGATAATAATGATCACGGCAATGTCTGAGAAATCCTACATTGATAACGCATTTCTTGCTGGAGCGACCGACTATGTGACAAAACCATTTGATAAAATGGAGCTTGTGACCAGAATAAAGATCGCATTGAAATTGAATAGCTCAAATCGTGCAGTTTCAGACAAGTTATCTGCGGTTAAAAAATTGCGGGATCAAATAGAGGCAGAAAGGCATTTTGAAATTGATTCACCGGTGACTATTGAAAACATCCCAGGCGTTGTGGATGCTGCCATTCTAGATAATTACCTGCTGCAACTGTCACGTATCGATGCATTGAAATCCTTCGTTTTTGCCATCAAGATTGCCGAATTCAAAGATCTTTACGAACGCTACAGCAAGGTCGACCTCATTGATACACTTACCGACATAGCTGAAATCATTACCGAAAGCTTGACTGGCGGTCGGTTTCTGGTTGCGTATGAGGGCAATGGAAATTTTGCCTGCGTGGTTGATCGGGCAGCTTTTGAATCCGCCGGTGATCTGCGTACGTCAATCCAGGCATCCATAGACGAGCAAGGGTTCCGATATGCAGATGGCAAATGGTGTAAGATGTCCATCCTGATGAGCGAACCACAGAGACACACGTTCTTGTCACTTGGCGGCCCATTGGCACGGATTGATCATGCAATTTCAAATGTTGAACAAAAGATGTCAGGAAGATCCGAGACCGACCATGCCGGAACGCGTTGGCTACCGTTCAGAAAAACGGTGTCAGTAACAAAAGGGCACTCCAAGGAATAGCCATGGCGGAGCAGACCAAACCAGACGTAGTCAGCAGTGCGCTTGACGTTGCGATCGCAAAAATCCGAGTGAACTTCATTAATCGTCTGAAAGAGAATCTTCAAGCTCTTGAAAACTGGGCTGATCAATTTGACTCTTCATCCGAAGATCACGAGCCGCTAATTCAGTTGGCAGCTGAAGCTCACAAGATCAGCGGAATTGCCACGAGTGTTGGTTTTGAAATGTTGGGAAACTTTGCAAAAAACGCCGAATATGCAATCAATGATTATTTGAGTGGCGGCAACGGTATTGCGACACCAGAAAGTATATTGGAAATTGTAGATTCTATGCTTTGCGAAATCGAAGTTACAATTTCGACATCTAGAGCGCCGTCCGGATAATCTGAATCGAGAGGATTCCCAGACGTGCTGATTTGTGATTCACCATATTTGGAGGTGGATCATGGGCAAATCACTATCTTTGGACATTCGCGAACGGGTTGTGGCGC
>JBATLU010000398.1:0-8115 GCA_049289475.1 Pontixanthobacter sp.
CTGTTCAACAGCCTTGTCGTTTGCTTCGGTACCCTTTGGGCCCGACGTATCCTTATCCGTCATGTAAAATGTTCCACCTGAGCAATATGTGTCTGGTTACCCGATAAGCTTCCCGAGGGATCGAGCTGTGAAGTCAACCATGGGGACGACCCGCGCGTAATTCAACCGCGTTGGGCCGATCACACCCAAAACTCCCACGACTTTTCCTTCCCTGTCACGGTAGGGCGATGCGATGACGGACGAACCCGAAAGTGCGAACAAGCGGTTCTCCGACCCGATGAATATCCGCGTCGCTTCCGCTTCTCGGGCATTCTCCAGCAATTCAGCAACCGATTGCTTGTTCTCAAGATCATCCAGCAATGACCGAACCCGCTCAATGTCTCCCAATGCGGTTTCGTCGAGCAGATTCGCCTGGCCGCGCACGATCAGCACCGGACGTTTGGCCGCATCCTCGCTCCACACCGCGAGGCCGCGTTCGACCAATTCCTTGCTGGCATTGTCCAGTGCCGAACGACCCGATGCAATCTCGGTCTGAACCGCAAGCACCACCTCTGCCAACGTCCTGCCCGCGAGCCGGGCGGTGATGTAATTGCTCGCCTGTTCGAGCGCCGATGCGGTCGAAGGCTGGCTCAATTCAACCACCCGGTTTTCTATCTGCCCATCTTCGCCAACAAGCACCGCCAGCGCGCGGTCGGGTGCGAGCGAGACGAGGCTCAGTTGCCGCAAACGCGGTTCGCGGCGCGGGACCATCACCATGCCCGCCGCACCGGAAATATCGGACAGCAGGGAACTGGTAGCCTCCAGCGCCTGCTCTATCGGTCCGCCTTCGAACAGTCGCTGCTCGATGGTTGCGCGCTCCTCGCGCGTTGGCTCCGCAACCTGCATCATCCCATCGACAAACAGCCGCAAGCCGCTCTCAGTCGGCATCCGGCCCGCACTGGTATGCGGCGCAGCGAGCAACCCCTGCACTTCCAGATCGGCCAACACTGAACGGATTGAGGCGGGCGAAAGATTGACCCGCCCGTCACCCGCCAGCACCTTCGAGCCGACCGGCAATCCGTCGGCCAGATAGCCTTCCACCACCAGCCGGAATATCTCGCGGGCGCGTTCGGTCAATTCGGTGAGAGGGGTTACGGACATATCTCCACTATAATTGCTATCGGGCGAATAACTAGCCTTGCGGCACCAAGCCCCTTGCGCCTATCGCGCGGCAACAGATCAACAAAGGATATTTCATGAGACCTTCCGGCCGTGCGCCTGACGAAATGCGCGCAATCACCATCGAAACCGGCTTTACCAAACATGCAGAGGGCTCTTGCCTGATAAGTTTCGGTGATACGCGCGTGCTGTGCACTGCCAGCGTTGAGCGCAATGTTCCGCCGTGGATGCGCGGTAAGGGTGAAGGCTGGGTCACCGGCGAATATTCGATGCTCCCCCGTGCAACGCACACACGCGGCAGCCGCGAGGCAGCGCGCGGCAAGCAAAGCGGACGGACACAGGAAATCCAGCGACTGATCGGTCGGTCCCTGCGCGCGGTGGTCGATTTGAAGAAACTGGGCGAGCGCCAGATCACGCTCGATTGCGATGTGATCCAGGCTGATGGCGGCACACGCACAGCCTCGATTTCGGGCGCATGGGTGGCATTGCGTCTGGCCGTAAACGGCTTGATGGCCGCCGGCGAGATCAAACACGATCCGATCACCGCGCAAGTGGGCGCGATCAGCTGCGGCATCTATAAAGGCACACCGGTTCTTGATCTCGACTATCCCGAAGATAGCGACGCCGATGCCGATGCCAATTTCGTATTGATCGAAGGCGGCAAGATTGCCGAAGTGCAAGCCACTGCCGAGGGCGCAACCTATGACGAAGAAGGCCTCCTGCGCCTCCTTCGCCTCGCACGGATCGGCTGCGACGGTATCTTTGCCGCTCAGCTAAATGCGGTAAAATAGCGAATGACCAAATCAGCCACTTTCACGCTCGATCTTGCTGATTACATTGCGTTTAATAAGCTTTATTGGCGCAGTCGGGTTTGGAATATGCTCGGCACTATCAGTGCCATTTGTGCCGCACTCGGTGCCATAGAATTTTTCAATGATGGCTCGTGGATGAGCATTCTAACATCAACCTTTTTCGGGTTGTTGGTGGGGGCATTTTTGTGGACGATCTACTATTTCCTAGGCCTGCCTATCTGCAGTCGTAAAATCTTCGAAGAGACTTTTTTTTTCAAAGAAGAACAAAATTGGAAAATTGTGGATGGTGGAATCGAAGTTGTCCAACCAAATGGGCATTCAAATCTGCTTTGGAAGGATATGATCCTTTGGATGGAGGACGAGCAATACTTCATATTCTATGCCAACCGAATAATGGGTTACATCTTTCCAAAGACGAAGGTGAATGAGGGTTTTGTTGCAGAGCTTAGAGAATCGCTTCGCGAGAGCGGCCTTACCAAGCCAAGAAAACGACGTTAATGACTCGCCGCCTCGGCTCTGGATCGCTAATTATTGCGACGCATAATGCGGGGAAGCTGAAAGAGATTTCGGCTTTGCTGGAGCCGCATGGTCTGAAATGTATTTCGGCGGGGTCTTTGGGCCTTCCCGAGCCTGCCGAAACAGGCACGACCTTCATCGAAAATGCGCTTATCAAGGCCCGCGCTTCGGCGGAGGCATCGGGCATAGTCTCGCTGGCCGATGATAGCGGCCTGTCGGTCGCGGCTCTGGATGGCCGTCCGGGGGTTTACACCGCCGATTGGGCCGAGCGGCAGTGGTTTGAAGGCAAGCCGGGCCGCGACTGGTATATGGCGATGGGCAAAGTCGAGGGGATGCTGGCCGAGTATGGCCCCGATGTTTCGCGCGCCGCCTGGTTTTCCTGTGTTCTCGCGCTTGCCTGGCCCGATGGCGATAGTGCGGTCTATGAAGGGCGGATCGACGGTTCGCTGACCTGGCCCCCACGCGGCACTTTGGGCTTCGGCTATGACCCCGTGTTTGTGCCGGTGGGCAAGGACCAAACCTTTGCCGAACTGGACCCGGCAGAAAAGCACGCGATGAGCCACCGCGCCGATGCCTTTGCCAAGCTGGTCGCGGAACAATTTGGCGGCTAATACCGGCCTATGGCCCGCGCGCTCTACATCCACTGGCCCTTCTGCCTGAAGAAATGCCCCTATTGCGACTTCAACAGCCACGTCCGCGGCGGGGTTGATTATGCCGCGTGGGAACAGGCGCTGATCGCAGATATGCGGCACGAAGCGGCATTGGCGGGCGGAGAGACTTTGCGCTCGATATTCTTCGGTGGGGGCACGCCCTCGCTGATGCCCCCTGCCCTCGTCGCAACATTACTGCGCGAGGCGGAAAATCTGTGGGGCTTCGATACAGACATCGAAATCACCTTGGAGGCCAATCCCTCATCGGTGGAGGCGGCGAAGTTTGCTGATCTGGCCAGCGCAGGCATCAACCGCGTCAGTCTAGGGTTGCAGTCGCTGGACGATGCGCAGCTCCACTTCCTCGGGCGGCTCCACAATGCGGAGGAAGGCGTGGCTGCGCTAAGCGTGGCTCAGCAACATTTTGCCCGTGTCAGCTTTGATCTGATCTATGCGCGCCCGGGCCAGACTGAGGCACAATGGCGGCAAGAACTGGCGCGGGCGCTGTCTTTCGGGACTGACCATCTCTCGCTTTACCAATTGACAATCGAAGCAGGCACGCGGTTCGCCACCGATGTCCGCATCGGCAAATTCGCACCGATGGATGATGATCCCGCAGCCGATTTGTTCGAAGTCACCCGCACTATGACTGAAACGGCGGGTATTCCCGCCTATGAAGTCAGCAACCACGCGCGGCCCGGGCAGGAAAGCCGCCATAATCTGACCTATTGGCGCTATCAGGATTATTGCGGCATCGGGCCCGGCGCGCACGGCCGGCGCGGCGGCATTGCGACGATAAGGCACAAGAAACCGGAGAATTATCTTGCGGCGGTAGCCAAACAGCAAAGCGGATTGCAGGAGGAACGCGCACTTATTCTTAGCGAACAAGCCTCGGAAGCGCTACTGATGGGGTTGCGGTTGAACGAAGGAATTTCGCTCTCCGATATTGCCTCGCGATTTTCGCTCGCAGCCGAACGTTTGATTGATGAAGACAGGTTGGCGATGCTGAAAAAACTCGGCTTTGTCTGGCAAGATGGGGCGCAGCTGGGCGTGACCGCGCGCGGGATGCCAGTGCTCGACGCGCTGCTGGGCGAATTGGTCAATGCCGAGCTGGTTTCGGCGTGAACTTGCCCGATCTGCTCGACCAATGGCGCGGCCATCTGGGTCAAGGCCGCAGGCGTTCCCCGCATACCATCAGAGCCTATCTTGCAGCCGCCAAATTGCTGATCCTTCGCAGCGAATGTGACACATGGCAGGGAATCGCGAGCCTTACTGCGCAAGATGTAAGAGCACATCTGGCCAGCAGACGCGCCGATGGTCTGGCCAATGCCTCAGCCGCACGAGAATTGTCGGCGATAAAAGCTTTCATCAAATTTGCACGGGCGCAATCAGGGGCAAGCGAGGCATCAGCGCCGCGTATTCGCGGACCCAGAATCAAGAAGGGGTTGCCCCGACCTGTCACTCCGGACGAGGCAACAAATCTTGCCGCATTGGTTGGTGAAAGCGCCGCAGTGGATTGGGTAGGCGCAAGGGACCGTGCGGTGTTGCTACTGCTCTATGGCGCAGGATTGCGGATTGCAGAGGCGCTTTCGCTGAAAGGCGGCGATTGGCCGCTTGGCGAAACACTGCGTGTAACCGGCAAAGGGGGCAAGCAGCGCGTGGTTCCGGTGCTGCCATTGCTCCGCGACGCGGTGGACGCCTATGTCGCAGCCACCCCGTGGCCAGTGCCGGATGAAAGCCAAAAAGACCTAGCGCTGTTTCGCGGCGTGCGCGGCAGTGCGCTGAGCCAAGGGACGGTTCAAAAGGCGATGGCGCGCGCGAGGATTGCTTTGGGGTTACCGGCTACGGCCACCCCGCACGCGCTTCGTCACAGCTTTGCGACGCATCTGCTAGGAGCAGGTGCCGACCTGAGAAGCCTGCAAGAACTGCTCGGTCACGCGAGCCTCGGCAGCACACAAATCTACACCAAAGTCGATGCCGCGACGCTGCTCGATGCTTACCGCAATGCCCACCCGAGAGAGCGGGATTGAACTCTATCGCTTGTCGCGCGGCTTCCAGCGGACAAACCGCCACAGATACCCCGCCACGCCCAGCACAATCACTCCAAGCACAATCAGGCTCAGCACATGTTCGGTCGGCCCGAGCAAAGTTTGCAGCAAGGTTCCGCCGAAAATCAGCACCGCATTCCACAGTGCGGCACCAACAAAGGTAAAAGCCAGGAACCGGATTTTGCCCATATGAGCAAGGCCGGCAGGAAGTGAAATCATCGTCCTGAATAATGGCAGGCAGCGAGCCAGCAGCACCGCCCAATGTCCGTGTCGGCGAAAGAAAGCGGTGGTTTCCTCAACATCCTGCCAGTCCATTGTCAGCCATCGTCCGTGCCGATCAACCAGCGGACGCATCCGTTCGTATCCCCAACGGTCACCCATCCAATACCAGACATAATTGCCTGTTGTGGAGCCCAAGGTCGCGACCAGCAAAAGCGGCCAGAACTGCATTTTACCTTGTGCGACCAGCACCCCGCCCAATCCGAGAATGACCTCAGACGGTATCGGGGGGAAGACGTTTTCAATCACCATCAACAACCAGATGGCGAGATAGCCACCCTGTGCAACCCATTCGATTATCAGGGCATCCATAGTTGTCTGACCCGCCTGTAATCGATCACATTGCTGCCAGCCGCCGGTCGATAGCGTCCCAAATCAAGCCCGGCGTATCGGTGCCATTGAATGTATCGATCGCAACAATGCCAGTGGGCGACGTGACGTTGATTTCGGTCAGCCATTTTCCGCCGATCACATCGATGCCAACGAACACCAGCCCGCGCTTCTTGAGTTCCAGCCCCATTGCCGCGCAAATTTCCTCTTCGCGGGCGGTCAATTCCGCTGCCTCGGCAAAACCGCCCTGCGCAAGGTTGGAGCGAAACTCGCCCTCGCCCGGCTTGCGGTTGATCGCACCGGTAAATTCACCGTCGATCAGAACGATGCGTTTGTCACCCAGCGCGACTTCGGGAAGGAACGGTTGGACCATATGTGGTTCGGGCCATGTTTGGTTGAACACTTCGAACAGAGCCGAAAGATTGGTCCCCTCTGCATCAACTTTGAAGATCGCCTTGCCGCCGTTGCCGTGCAGCGGTTTGACCACCACTGCCCCATGCTGCGCCTGAAAATCGCGAACATCGTCCAGGCTGCGCGCGATCAGCGTCGGCGGCATAAACCGGGCGTAATCGAGCACGAACATTTTTTCGGGCGCGTTGATCACTTCACGCGGGTCGTTGATGACCAGCGTCAGACCTTTGAGACGATCAAGCAACAAAGCGGCGCTGATATAGCCAAGGTCGAAGGGTGGATCCTGCCGCATCAGCACGACATCGATGTCCTTGACCAGATCGATCCGCCGCCGTTCCCCGATGGTGAAATGGTTGCCCTCGACTCTTTGCACCGTCACCGGAGCCGCATGTGCTGTCAGGCGACCACCCGCCCCCGCCGACGTATCGTAAGCCAGCGTGCGCACGTCATAATGCCAGACTTCTGCACCGCGCGCCTGCGCCGACAACATTAGCGCGAAGGATGAGTCCCCTGCAATTTTGATTGTTTCCATCGGGTCCATTTGGACCGCTACCCGCAAAGTCATCCGCAATTCCTAATTTCCGGCGCGCTCAGGGCTGCCATGCATTGACGATGTGGCGGGGGAAGCCGCCCGGCGCAAGCAGGATGACGTCCAGACGGATATCTTCGCCATCTTTGGCATATTCATGCGCGACGCATTCTACCGCTGCCGCAACGCGGGAAAGCCGGTATTCGTCGATTGCAAAATCCAGATCCTCTTGCCGCTTGCGCCATTTAACCTCGACAAACGCAATGATGTTCCCGCGCTTGGCAATCAGATCAATCTCTCCGCTCGGCGTCTTGACCCTTTGCCCCAGAATCGACCAACCCTTCAACCTCAGCCACATTGCCGCGCGCTTTTCTCCATCGCGCCCGCTTTGCTCTGCCAGTTGGCGCTTCATTCGCCGCGAATTTCCATCGCGCGGGCATAGAGCGCCTTGCGGTCCCGCCCCGTTGCCTTCGCCACTCTAGCCGCAGCTTGAGAGGCTTTTGCAGTTATGAGTGCCGCGCGCAGCATCTCGTCGACATCGACGTCAGTGCTGGTCCTATCAGGCGGCGGGGCGATCAGGAGAACGATTTCACCTTTGGCGGGATTGTCGCTGTAATGCTGCGCCAATTCTGCGGGTGTGCCAGTGCGACATTCTTCGTGCAACTTGGTGATTTCGCGCGCGATTGAGACAGTTCTATCGGGCAGAGCCTGCGCAATTACTTCGAGCGATTTGACCAGCCTAGGCCCGGTTTCGTAGAAAATCAGCGTTGCCTCAATTCCGGCGACTTCACTCAAGGCATCGTGCCGCGCCTTCTCCTTGTTAGGGATGAAGCCGGCAAACAGAAACCTGTCGTTGGGCAGTCCGGACAAGGTGAGGCCGGCAATCGCAGCGCAAGCTCCCGGCAACGTTGTAATGGTAATACCGGCACTGCGGGCGTCGCGCACCATCCGGTAGCCGGGATCTGAAATGAGCGGCGTTCCTGCATCGCTGACCAGAGCTATCGCCTGACTGTGCATCGATTCGACCAAGCGCAACCGGTCACGCTCCTCGCTATGGTCATTGTAACGGATAAGTCTGTTGGAAAACCCCAGATGTTTGAGAAGTTTGCCGGTCACCCGCGTGTCTTCGCAGGCGATAGCGTCACACCGGCGCAATATATCCTTTGCACGCACCGTTATATCGCCAAGATTGCCAATCGGGGTGGCGACGATATAGAGACCCGGTGAGAGGGCTTCGTTGGTTGGTTCGCTAATCACTAAGAATGCCAATGGACCAGGATGAGTAGGGATCGCAAGGATGAACCGTTTTAACTTCGCCAGTTTGAAGCTGGATCGCCGGAAAATTATGATCGCTGGCGCGACGATGCTGCTGGCAGGTTGTAAGG
>JBATLU010000399.1:0-3439 GCA_049289475.1 Pontixanthobacter sp.
GATTAAGAGGGTGCGCTGCATCTTTGTCCGCCGATTGATTTGGGGGATGCAATTGGTGCGAGATTTTGAATGCTGAACTGACGGCTCTGCCGGTGCAGTCTCGGCGCGGGCCCGCCTTAGTGTCGGAGGTGTTGATTTGGTAGTCGGCTTGGATAGCGCAGCAGGAATTTGCTGACATTAACAGTTGATTTGATGTAGCTCTCCTATCGAAATTGTAAGTGCAATAAATTGAGCTCGGGGAAGCGCAGATGATCAAAACAAGGGTCAATGGTAGGTCTTTAGAAATTGAGGCTGATCCAGCAATGCCGATCCTATGGGTCGTGCGCGAGAAACTGGGAATGACCGGTACCAAATTTGGCTGTGGCATCGCCCAATGCGGGGCCTGCACTGTCCATCTGGATGGTCAGCCCATTCGCAGTTGCTCGATTCCTATCGCCGCCGCTGAAGGCAAATCGATCACCACGATTGAAGGTATTGCGGCAGATGATGGCATTCTGAGCAAGGTGCAACAAGCATGGATTGCCGAGCAAGTCCCGCAATGCGGCTATTGCCAGTCCGGCCAGATCATGTCTGCCACCGCTTTGCTGAAACAGACATCGCGTCCCACCGATGCGCAAATCGATGCCGCAATGAAGGGTAATGTCTGCCGTTGCGGCATGTATGGCCGCATCCGTCAGGCGATCAAGGTTGCCGCCGGGATCGAAGAGTCGGGCGTGCAGGAGAAATCGGCATGAGCGAGGCCAGGCACGCACAGCCGCCGCGCAGCAAGATGGCCAAATGGACACGCCGCGGCTTTATCGGCACTGGTGTTGTTGCGGGCGGTGCGCTGGTGGTTGGCGTGGCCATTCGCAGCGGCAATCCCGTCAGCAAGCTCAAACCTATCGTCGCAGGCGGCGATGGTGAGGCGTTGATCAATAGTTGGGTAAAAATCGGCGCAGACAATCTGGTGACCGCCATCGTTCCGCATTGCGAGATGGGCCAAGGGGCCAATTCCACCATCGCCCAAATGCTGGCTGACGAGATGGATGTGAATTGGGAAAATGTCCGCGTGATGGACGCCCCGGCAGACGGAAATTACGTATCACAGCACGCGGTGCGGCTCTTCATCGGGCCCGGTACGATGCCCGACAGGCCTAATCAGGTTGGCTTTATGGAGCCGACCTACGATGGTCTGTTCACACAAATGGGCAAGCTTGCCAGCGCCTATATTACTGGTGGCAGTTCTTCCGTTCGCTCTACCGGCCAGAACGGCATGCGCATCGCAGGTGCCGCGGCGCGCGAAATGCTGGTAGCCGCAGCGGCCAATGAATGGGCCGTTCCCGCGCGCGAGATTACTACGGAGAACGCGACGCTAACTCATGCAAAGTCGGGCAAGTCCGCACCCTACGCCAAGTTCGCCGCAGCCGCTGCAGAGCAGGATCTTCCGCGCGCGCCGCGCATCAAGACGGTCGCAGAATACAAATTGATGGGCACTCCGGCACCTCGCAAGGATATCCCGGAAAAGGTCGACGGCACCGCCATATTCGGCATCGATGGCAGACCAGAGGGGCAAGAGCTGAAATATGCTGCGGTCAAAGCAGCGCCGGTTATGGGGGCACGCATCAATTCCATGGATGCCTCAACCGCAAAGACTATGGGCGGCGTGCTGCAGATCCTGAACATGGGCGATTTCGTCGCGGTTGTGGCGGACAGTTACTGGCAGGCCCAACAGGCGCTCGGCACCATCGAAACCACATATACTAAGACTGAACTGGACACTTTGGATAGCGACCAAATGTTCGCCGGTTTCTCCAAAGCGCTTGACGATGCGGGTATCTCAGGCGGCAGTATAAAAGCCGATTATGGTGATGCGACAGGTGCATTCGCTGCCGCGGCAAAAACAATCGAAGCGGAATATAAGGTTCCCTTCCTCGCTCATGCCACCATGGAGCCGATGAATTGCACGGCATGGGTACGCGACGGAAAATGCGACATTTGGACCGGTTCCCAAGTGCCCTTGATGGCGCGGGATGGTGCAGCCGAAGGTGCCGGAGTAAGTGCTGACGATGTGACCATGCACAGCGTGTATTTGGGCGGCGGTTTCGGACGCCGCCTGACGGCAGAATATTCCAATCAAGCAGCACGCATCGCCAAGGCAACCGGCTATCCGGTCAAAATGATCTGGTCGCGCGAAGAAGACACTGCACAGGATTTCTATCGTCCTGCCGACATTAGCCGGTTCTCTGGCGGTCTGGACGAAAACGGCAAATTGGTCAGCTGGAACAATGTTCACTGCACCGAGGATGAACCGGCTGAAGCCGCACTGGTTGAATTCTACGATATTCCCAATGTTTCGGTTCGCAATGCGAAAGTGGAGATGCCGGTTCGCTTGGGCAGCTGGCGTTCGGTTGCGCACAGCCAGCATGGCTTTTTCGTGGAGAGCTTTGTCGACGAACTCGCCCATGCAGCAGGCCAAGACACGTTCGAATTTCGCCGGGGCTTGCTCGCCAACTCGCCGCGCTATTTGGCGGTCCTTGATGGCGCGGCGAAGATGGCCAATTGGGGAAGCAAATTGCCGAAGGGCCATGGCCGGGGGATCGCTTTGGTGCGGTGCTTCAACTCGATCGTCGCCGAAGTTGCGGAAGTCGATATGACCAGCGGAAAACCCCGCATCGTAAAGATGTATTGCTGCGTCGACGCCGGTTTTGCGATGAACCCCGATGGCCTAACCGCACAAATGGAAAGCGGCATCATCTACGGCCTAACTGCCGCCATGTATGATGAAATTACTCTCAAAAGCGGACGGGTAGAGCAAAGCAATTTTCATGATTACCGGATGATGCGCATGGATGATGCGCCCGAAATCTCGGTGCACATCATCAATGGTGCACCCGACAATATTGGCGGTGCCGGCGAACCAGGCTTACCGCCCGCTGCACCAGCTGTGGCGAATGCGATTTTTGCGGCGACTGGCCAGCGCATTCGCGAATTGCCGATCGCCAAACACTTCACCTGACTTCAGCTATAGGGGAGTCCGCACCATGAAAAATGTCACACAAGTCCTAATTGCCGGTGCAATCGTTCTCGGCCTTTCCGCTTGCAGCGGCGAACCGCAAGGTCCGGTCGAACAGATTATTGTTCGAGAGCCGGGCGTACCAAGTCCGGCTTTAGCAGCCGCAGGGGCGAGCGCTGCCCCGAAAGATATTCTCGCGTCTGGCAAGACAGCATTTGCGGCCTGTGCTGCCTGCCATAGCGTTGAGCCTGGGGGGGGCTCTGGCGTCGGCCCCAACCTATACGGCGTGGTGGGCCGGAAGGCAGGAGCGCTGGGGGGATATGCTTACTCCGATGCTTTGGCGAGTTCGGGTCTGACGTGGGACAAGGCAGCACTCGACAAATTTATCGCCAATCCTAAAGCAGCGGTGCCAGGCACACTTATGACGGTAGGCGGTGAAACAGATGG
>JBATLU010000400.1:0-1817 GCA_049289475.1 Pontixanthobacter sp.
ATTCAATCCCGGATTCGCGAGCGCTCCGATCAACCAGAAACACGGAAAGAGTAGAAGCAGGGCAAGAATATTTCCGACAATAATCGGCTTTTTACGGCCCACCCGGTCAGACCATCTGCCGACCAGAAGGAACAGCCCCATCGACAACAGCCCAGCTGTGAAGATGATCAGTTCAGTCGTTTGCGGAGCAACGCGCATCGGCCCTTTTAGAAAGGATAGCGATGAGAAAAACGCAGTGTACCAGATTACTGTGAGGCCCACTGCGACACCGAATAATGCCACAAAAATACGCTTCTTGTTGCCCGGATAGGTGAAGCTTTCGACAAAGGGGTTACCGGCCATTTCACCCGCTTCCTTCATCGCCTTAAAAACCGGGCTTTCAGATAGTTTCAACCGCATCCACAGCGAAATCAGCAGCAGGATTATCGACAAAAGGAACGGTATCCGCCAACCCCATGCGGCAAATTCATCCGCTGGTATCAATGCCCGGCAGGCAAGAACGACGGCAATGCTGAGCACGAACCCGCCGACCACGCTGGCCTGAATGAAGCTGGTGTAAAACCCGCGCTTCGCCGCTGGCGCATGTTCCGCAACATAAATTGCCGCGCCGCCATATTCGCCGCCCAGCGCAAGCCCTTGAAGGATACGAAGGAGGATAATGATAATCGGCGCAGCGATGCCAATGCTCGCTGCGCCCGGGATAAGGCCAACCCCGGCAGTGGCAATGCCCATCAATGTAACCGTTACAAGGAAGGTATATTTGCGGCCCAAGCGGTCGCCCAAATAGCCGAACAATACCGCGCCCAGCGGCCTGAAACCAAACCCAACCGCAAAACCGGCCCAGACCAGCAGCAATTGTAGTGTTTCATTGTCCGACGGGAAAAATGCCGCGCCGATTAGGCTCGCCAATGTTCCATAGATGAAAAAATCATACCATTCGAAGATCGTGCCTGCAGACGATGCGGCGATGACCAGTCTGATCTCTTTCTCGCTCGGTTCATGCACAATCGCTGCACTGGTTTCGCTCATGATTGCGGGGCCCTCTCCGTAAATCCGTCTTGACCGCTCTAGCCAGATGGCAGGCTGTTGCAAAGCGCTTCGCGTGCAGCCTTCCACGGCAACAGGATCGCTTCATGCCGACCGGGAAAGGCACGGGCATCTGAAAGAAGACTAAGCCGGGGCCAATCCGGCAGCTGGCCGCATCCGCTGAGCCAATCATAGAGCCCGGCGATGCAATTGTCTATTTCGCGCAGACCAGAACCAATGGCGTGCTTGGCAAAGATTGCTGCGGATGCTTGACCAATGGCGCAGGCAGAAACTTTCAAGCCTATTTGCGAGATGCGGCCTTGACCATTTGTTGTCAGTCCGAGCGATAATGTACTGCCGCAAGACCGAGAACGCACTTCGGTTATAGGCAATCCGGTTGTGCCTATGGGATAGTCGGCAAGTTCCACCGCCAAAGCCAGAATTTCAGCTGTGTAGAGTTTTGCCGTGCTATGCGCGGTCAACTTTACACCGGTTCATTTCTTAACCGTTCGCGGCGGTGTTCGATCATCTGCACCAGCGAGTCAGTGCTTGCATTGACCACGGGATAAGTACGCGCCGTGGTAATCCAGACCGGCCTGCCCGCAACGCCCCAGATCGAATCATACCCCAGGACCAACAATGAGAACGCCAGAACCACGATCAACGCACCCTTGATGGCACCAAAACCGAAACCGAGTACGCGGTCGATTGGGCCAAGCAAGGAATTTCTCGAGGCTTCGCCGGCCCGCCCTGCAATCAGCTTCATGGCGGCATAAGGAACCAGCAGGAGC
>JBATLU010000401.1:0-7783 GCA_049289475.1 Pontixanthobacter sp.
CAGTGAGAGCGCGGCGAGGATAGCACCGAGTAGAAAATAGGGTCGCCGACGCCCCAGTTTGCCCAGCCAAGTGCGGTCGGAGAGGTGACCGATGATAGGCTGAACGAGCAAGCCGGTTAAAGGCGCGGCGACCCACAAGGCTGGCAGATCGTCAATCGCAGACCCGAGCGACTGGAAGACGCGGCTCATATTGGCGTTCTGCAGCGCAAAGCCGATTTGAATTCCAAAAAAGCCAAAGCTGATATTCCACAGGCCCCTAAAGCCCTGTCGCGGTTTTTCGCGTGTGGTCATGACACTCTCCCTCGGGACCAAATTCCCGTGGCGCTGCCGGACTGATGCCGACTTAACGCGGTAGCTGTTGGCTGCCAGCAATTGCACAGCATCTCAACATACATACGAATGTGTTGGTGAATGTGTTGGCGAATATGCGAGCAATCGCGCTCAGACGTCAGCTGCTGGCGCTTTCCCAGCCTTTGGTGCTTTCGCGAATTATCAGCTTGGCGGGCAGTTCGCGCCCGTCCAACTCACCGCCTTCGATTGATTGCATCAACACATCGAGCAGCAAATTCCCGGCGCCGCGAATGTCCTGCATCATCGTGGTCAGCGGCGGGTTGGCATGGGTGGCTGCAGGAATGTCATCAAATCCGGCCAGCGCAACCTCGCCCGGGACCGCCACACCGGATTCGGCCAGCGCATGCATCGCGCCAATCGCAATCAAATCACTCGCCGCAAATATGGCGTCGAATGGCTGTCCCGCGGCGAGCAGCGCTTTGGTTGCCGCGTAGCCGTCGGCTTCACTGGTCAAGGCATCGCGTTGGAGATTGGAGTCTGGCACAAGACCGGAAGCCTCCAAAGCGGCACGAAGGCCCGCGTACCGATCCGAGAATTCGGGATAGCTCTCATCCGCTTGACCGATAAAGGCGATTTTTGTGCGGCCCAGCGATAGCAGATGTTCGCCCGCCAACCGGCCTGCGCCGAAATTGTCGGATCCCACTGTCGCCCCGATCGTGTCGTTGCGGACCGATCCCCAACGCACGAAATGCGTACCCTGACGGATCAATTGCTCCAATCGTTCCTCGTAGAGCTGATAGTCCCCATAACCGAGCAATATCAGCCCGTCAGCACGGTGGCTGTCCTGATAGCGTGTGTGCCAATCATCCTCCATCCGCTGGAACGAAATCAGCAAATCCAGCCCGCGATTGGCGCAGGCACGAGTGATGGAACCGAGCATAGACAGGAAGAATGGATTGATGACGCCTTCATCGCCTGGCGAATCTTCGAAAAACAACAATGCTATCGTGTTGGAACGTTGGGAGCGGAGCGACGACGCATTCTTGTCGACTGTATAGTTGAGTTCGCGCGCAATTTGTTCGATCTTTTCGCGTGTTGCCTGGCTGACTGAACGGTCACCGCGAAGCGCACGGCTGACAGTCGGCTGCGACACTCCAGCCTGGTAAGCGATATCGAACGATGTCGGTCGGCCAGTTGGTTTGCGGCCCAAGCTTCTCTCCCTAATTCAATCGCAGACTAGTTTGTTGCTGGAAACTTGGCAATCATCCGGCCCGCCCATTGCTAATTTTGGGCTGATGTCGTTATTTCTCCGCCACAATGTCATCATCCCCGCTCTCCTTGTCTCCCACTGCTACGGTTGTTCAAACTTGCTTTGGAGAGGAGCGACAGCCGCTCGTCATTGTCGACAATGCATTAACCGACCCAAACGCTGTGGTCGAAATTGCTGCAAGGCATGACTACCAGCCGATAGGACCATTTTACCCGGGACTGCGGGCAGCAGTATCTCCAAACATTGCCATGCCGCTTGTGGCCCGGTTGCTTCCGGCGCTTGAGACAGATTTCAACCTACCATCGGCTCCCGCATATTCGGAATGTTACTTAAGCCTCGTGACGACCAAGCCCGTAGATCTCACGCCGATTCAACGTTTGCCCCATTTTGACGGTGTTGAGCCCGAGCGATTGGCTGTACTGTTGTATCTCGACCGCGGCGAACAGAGCGGCACCGCGTTCTACCGCCAACGAACCACCGGGTTCGAAAGCATCGACCATAGCAGGTTCGAAACCTACCGAACAACTCTGGATCAGGAAATTCAGGCAGGGGGGGTGCCAGCCGCTGACTATATCCGTGGCGACTCGGACCAGTTTGAACGAATAGAAGCTGTGCCCGGCCATTATAACCGCATGATCATCTACCGTGGTAACAGCTTGCATTGCGCTTGGCTCCCTTCCGGATTTGTACCGACTGATAACCCACGAACAGGCCGTCTGACGTTGAATTTATTCTTGTTCCGGTAAGAAACAGATGCCTTTTATGCTGCACTGCAACTTGTGACATTTGCGTTACGTTTGGCTCTATTCGCCAATATGCGTATACGTATGCCCTCTTCCAGATACCGACTTTGCCGCCTTATGAAACCCAACAAGCGATGCCGGAACTCGGCACGCCCATTATAGTTTTTGGCCAGATCCGGGGGGTTCCCGATGTTGGCACAGGGAGAGAGCAATGGCTTTTCGTAACAGTTTTACCAATGGAATTAGCGCTGGCGCGATCACGATCGCATTGGCTGCAGCGGCAATGCCCGGTGTTGCATTTGCACAAGACGCTGACCAGGCCGAGGAAGCCGCTGCAGAAGACGATGGCAATGTCATCGTTGTCTCCGGTTACCGCGCAGCAGTTGAAAGCGCAATTAGCGTAAAGCGCGATGCCTCGGTTATCGCCGAAGCTTTCTCGGCTGAAGATATCGGCAAATTGCCCGATGTTTCGATTGCTGAAACCCTCGGCCGCCTGCCCGGCCTTGCGACGCAGCGTCTCGATGGCCGCAGTCAGGTTCTCTCCATTCGCGGCCTTGGCCCCGATTACTCTACCTCGCTGCTGAACGGCCGCGAACTGGTTTCATCGGGCGACAACCGAGCAGTGGAATACGACCAATATCCTTCCGAACTGATCGACTCGGGCGTTGTCTATAAAACGCCTTACGCTGGGCTGATCGGCCAAGGTCTTGCAGGTACAGTTGACCTCAAGACCATTCGCCCGCTTTCAAAAGGCGAGCAGATTCTTGCTGTCAGCGGCCGCCTTGAATTCAACGAAGACGGCTCGCTCAATCCCGATGTGAAGGGTTGGGGATACCGCGCGACTGGTACCTATGTTGACCAGTTTGCAGATGACACCATCGGCCTCGCAGTTGGTGTGGCATATCAGTCCTCGCCCAGTCAGGTCGAAAAATTCAATGCTTGGGGTTACCCCGATGATGCGGGCTACGCCGTCCTTGGTGGGATGAAGCCGTTCGCGAAGTCGGTCGACCTTGACCGTCTTGGCGTGTTCGGCACGCTGGAATGGCAGCCGAGCCCGGAATGGAATACGTCGGTTGATCTATTCTATGCCGATTACCGTGAGCGCATTCCGCAGCGCGGTATTGAATTTCCGCTCAATCCAGGTTGGGGTTCAGGCGCAACCATCGACAGCAACAGCGGTGGTGCATTCCCTGACAGCGTGACCTTCACCGGCGTTCAGCCAGTGGTCCGAAACGATTATGACCGCAAGGATACGCAAACCTTTGCTGGTGGCTGGAATACCAAATACGAAAATGATGATGTGATCCTGGAACTCGATGCGTCCTATTCGAAGTCGGATCGCCGCCTACAGCAGATCGAGAGCTATTCTGGCCTTAGCTATGCCGCAAATGCAGCAGCTCCGTCGGATACCGTAACCTACAATCGCAACTCCAGCGGGTTCCCGTTCACTTTCTCGAACACGATTGATTATTCGGACACCAGTCTGATCCAGCTTACCGATCCGCGCGGCTGGGGCGCTGGTGGCATTGTCCAGGCCGGTTTCATCAACGACACTTCTACCAAAGACGAACTGTGGAACGTCAAAGGCGAAGTCGTTGGCAAGGTCGAAAGCAGGCTGGTCAAAAATCTGGTGGTCGGTGCGTCTTACACCGATCGCACCAAATCGCGCGACATCACCCAGAACTTCATCAGCCTTGCTGGCGGTCCCTCCGTTTATGCAGGTTCTGGGGCGGTAACTCGTGCGCCGATCCCTACAGATGCGCTGCTTACCCCGATCGCCAGCCTTGGCTTCCTCGGTTTCGGTCCGCAAGTCGCCTATAATCCGTTCGTTTTGATTAACAACGGCACCTATGTTCTGACCGACGTTCAAAGCTCCAGCCTACCGTTCCCAGGTGACTGGACTGTGAGCGAAAAGGTTTACACTGGCTATATGCGTGCAGACCTCGACACTATGGTTGGCAGCATTCCGATGACCGGCAATGTTGGCGTACAAGTTGTGTATACTGATCAATCATCGAGCGGTTTCAACTCTCCGGGCGGCATCGGTGCCGTAAATACTCCCACGCTTGATGGCGACAAATATGCGCATCTTCTGCCGAGCATGAACCTTAGCTTCGAAGTGTCACCGGACATGAAACTGCGTCTGGGTGCAGCACGCACTCTGGCTCGCCCACGTATGGATCAGCTCAACGCATCGTCCAACGCGTCGGTCAGCGCATTGCCGCAAGGTCCGCTGAATTCGATCTTCAGCGGCGGTGGCGGCAATCCGAAATTGCGTCCCTATGTCGCAGAGGGTGTCGACGTTTCCTATGAATGGTATTTCGGTGGCGGTGAAGGCTATCTGGCGGTTGCTGGTTACTACAAATGGCTGAGCGACTTTGTGAACCCCAATGCGTCGGTCGTCCGTGACTTCAGCTATCTGGTGCCTTCGCTTACAGCTGCTCAGCAGACCGTAGTGGCAAACACCACAACTCTGGGTATTGTCAGCGGACCGGACAATGGCGCGAAAGGCCATATTGCCGGTGTCGAAGCCAGTCTGTCACTGCCATTCTCGATGTTCTCGCCTTCGCTTGAAGGTGTCGGCTTCCAGACCAGCGCATCTTACACAGACAGCCAATTGTCGATCCCCAGCATCAACGCCAGCGTCGATGTACCGGGACTTTCCAAGTGGGTGGTTAACTCGACTATCTATCTCGAAAAATCTGGCTTCGAGGCGCGTGTAAGCCACCGTTATCGGACAACTTTCCTGGCCGAATTCATCGGTATTTCGGCCAGCCGTAGTTTCCGCCAAACGCGTCCTGAATCGATCTTCGACGCGCAAATCGGATACCGCTTCGATGGCGGATCGCTCGACGGATTGTCGCTCACGGTGCAGGCACTTAACCTGACAGACGAACCGTTCATCAACTACCAGAACGGCGATACTGCGCAAATTATCGACTATGAACGCTATGGCCGGACCTATTTGGTCGGCGCATCGTACAAGTTCTGATCTGACCCACTGGAACGGCGGGCCCCAAGTTCAACCTTGGCGGCCCGCCTGTTTCGCCTTACTCCGCAGTAAACCAGACGCGGTCAGCCACGCCGTTAACAATCGGGAGGATCGATCCCGTGCACAGCAAAACCGGACTTTCCATTATCATTGCAGGCGGCGGTACAGCCGGCTGGATGACTGCGGCTGCGCTGTCCCGTTTTGCTCCGCATTACTCGATAAGCTTGGTCGAATCCGATGCAATTGGCACAGTTGGCGTCGGCGAGGCTACGATCCCGCAAATCCATCTCTTCAATTCCGCGCTTGGCTTTGATGAAGCGGATTTCGTGCGCGAGACCAAAGCGACCTTCAAACTGGGCATTGAATTCGATGGCTGGCACAGGCGCGGTGAAAGTTACATGCACGCCTTCGGTTCGATCGGACAAGGGATCGGTCTGCTGCCGTTCCAGCATTACTGGGTGCGCGCCAAGCAGGCTGGCTTCGCCAAACCCTTACAACGCTATTCGCTCAATGAACTTGCGGCCCGCGCGATGCGCATGCAGCGCGGACGGCGAACCGAAAAATCGCCAGAAATGCCCTATGCCTATCATTTTGATGCGGGGCTTTATGCTGCGTTTCTGCGCAAAATTGCCGAGGCGTGTGGTGTTAGCCGGGTCGAAGGCACGATCACGAAGGTGGAGCGTGACGGTGAGAACGGCGACATTGCCGCGCTAGTGCTTGAGGGCGGTGAAAGGATCGAAGGCGACTTTTTTATCGACTGCAGCGGGTTTCGCGCATTGTTGATCGAAGGCGCACTTGAGACGGGTTTTGACGATTGGACCCATTGGCTGCCCTGCGACCGCGCGATTGCAGTATCATGCGAAGGCGGCGGCGATTTCACCCCCTTTACCAAATCCATCGCGCGAAAGTCTGGCTGGCAATGGCGTATTCCATTGCAGCACCGGATCGGCAACGGCCACGTGTATTCCAGCGCGCATATTTCGGATGATGAAGCCGCCGCTGTGTTGCTCGCCAATCTCGACGGCAAACCTGCCGCCGATCCGCGCCCGATCCACTTTACCACCGGAATGCGGCGCAAACATTGGCACCGAAACTGCCTTGCGATTGGCCTTTCCGCAGGTTTCATGGAGCCGCTGGAATCGACCAGCATCCATCTAATCCAAAGTGCGATCTCGCGATTCCTAGCGATGCTGCCAACGGGCAAATCCGATCCCGCAATGGTTGATGAATATAACCGCCAGTCGGAGTTTGAATGGACCCGCATTCGCGATTTCCTGATCCTGCATTACTGGGCGAATGCACGTGAGGGGGAACCTTTCTGGGACACCATGCGCACTATGGAACTGCCCGGCACGCTTTCGCGCAAAATCGCCCAATGGCGCGCCAGTGCGTTCATTCACCGCGAGCATGAGGAATTGTTCACTGAAGTGGGCTGGTTCCAGGTTCTGATCGGACAAGGAATTTTTCCGGATAATTACAATTCTATCGCCGATCAGATACCCGAGCAGGATTTGAAGGCATTTCTGGACCAGTACGAACAATTCTGCGTCGAAGAAGCCCGCCAGATGCCGCGCCATCTCGATTTCGTGCAATCCTTTACCGCCCAACATTCCGGTGGAGCCGCATCATGATCCGTATTGCCCGCCACTTTAGCCTGCGCAGCGTGGCCTGTGCACTATTGCTGACCGCGCCGATGACAGCGGTTAGTAGCTGCACGGTGGAACAAAATGCGATTGGCAGCGCTGCGTCTTTCCGCGCTCGGGTGCCAGCCGAAGAGGTGGTCTATTTTGTACTGCCAGACCGGTTCGCCAATGGCGATGAAGCGAATGATCTAGGCGGCTATGCGCCTGACAGGTTGATCAGCGGTTTCGATCCCGCCGCCAAGGGATTTTATCATGGCGGCGATTTGGCAGGCTTGACCGCCAAGCTCGATTATCTTGAAGGCATGGGCATCACCGCGATCTGGTTCGCACCCATCTTCAAAAATAAGCCGGTTCAAGGCCCTCTGGGAGACGAGAGTGCAGGCTATCACGGCTATTGGGTTACCGATTTCACCAGCGTCGATCCGCATTTCGGCACCAATGATGAGTTCAAAGCCTTCGTCGATGCCGCCCATGTCCGGGGGATGAAGGTCTATATGGACATCATCACAAACCATACCGCCGACGTCATCCGCTATCAGGATGGCGACGACACCGGACATACCTACCGTAGCAAGGCGGATTATCCCTATTCGACGCGCGGTGCGGTGGATGCCGCAGCGATTAACTCCGGCTTCGAGGGCGACGAGGACAGTTCGGAGGAGAATTTCGCCAAGCTGACCGATCCTAACTATGCCTATACGCCCATGGTGCCAGAGGCAGAGCGTGAAATCAAAGTTCCCGCATGGCTCAACAATCCACTCTATTACCACAATCGCGGCAATTCCTCCTTCACCGGAGAAGACAGCCGTTTCGGCGACTTTTCGGGGCTGGACGACCTGTTCAC
>JBATLU010000402.1:0-7678 GCA_049289475.1 Pontixanthobacter sp.
GTTTCCAGCGTTTCTATTGTGCCAATCGGCAAGCGCTGCGAAATGCGCGCTTCGGGATAAGCAAATTCGAGTCTGTCGACTGTGTTCTTGAAATTATAGTCATTGCGCACCCGCCGTTCCGACAGGATTACGCCGCGTTCGCGCTCAACCGCGTCTTGCGCGATGGTCAACTCGCTGGCGGTTTCACGCATTAGCATCAGTGCTGTGTCAAGCAGGGCAGGGTCGGCGCGCGGCAGGTCCAGCTTATATTGCGTCCGTTCAAAATCAGTCGAAGCATTGGTGTCCGCGCCAAAGGCAAGGCCTTCGCGCTCAAGCAATTTTATCATTTCACCTTCGGGCACATGCGTGGACCCGTTGAACGCCATATGTTCGAGATAATGGGCAAAGCCCCGCTCTGCATCGCGTTCGTCGAGCGAACCCGCGGCAATTTCCATCCGCACCAGAGCGGTGCCTTCGGGTCGGTTGTTGCGCCGGATGATGTAGCGCATGCCATTGTCTAGCTTGCCGAAATGCCAGCCAGCCTCAGGCGTGAATTCGCTGTCTTCGAGATCCCAATCAGCAGGATTCCAGCCTGCCGGTGCCGCTTGCTCGCGGGCAACTAAAGCTTCGCTACCTGTTTCTTGCGCTGCCAGTTGCGTAGTAAAGGAGGCGGATAGGACAAGCGAGAGCGCCAGATGCGTGAATTTCCGGGAAATCATTCCCGCTTCATGCCGAAGTGATGCTGAACCCGCAACAACGCTGCGGCGGAATTTTACTTCTTGGGGCCGGGGCCGCGCAATTTGCCGCGATGCGCGCTCATGTCGAACACTTCGCCGGGGCCGTTATCTTCATTCTGGAGAATACCCAAGCGCCGTGCAACTTCCTGATACGCTTCTTCCTCACCGCCTAAATCGCGGCGGAACCGATCCTTGTCGAGTTTCTCGTTGGTATTCATATCCCATAGGCGACAACCATCGGGGCTGATTTCATCTGCCAGAATAACGCGGCTGAAATCGCCATCATAGAGCCGCCCAAACTCAAGCTTGAAATCGACCAGACGGATGTTGATCGCCGCGAACATGCCGCACAGGAAATCATTCACACGGATAGCCATGCTGGATATGTCCTGCATTTCCTCCTGACTGGCCCAATTGAAGCAGGCAATGTGCTCCTCGGCGATCAAAGGATCACCCAGCGCATCGTCCTTGTAATAATATTCAATCAGTGTGTGCGGCAGCGGTTCGCCTTCTTCGAGGCCGAGCCGTGTGCAAATTGACCCAGCAGCGACATTACGCACAACCACTTCAATCGGCACAATTTCGACCTGCCGCACCAATTGTTCGCGCATATTCAGGCGGCGGATGAAGTGGGTCGGGATGCCGATGTGGCTAAGACGGGTAAAAACATATTCGCTGATGCGATTGTTGATCACGCCTTTGCCGTTGATAGTGCCCTTTTTCTGCGCGTTGAAGGCAGTCGCATCATCCTTGAAATATTGGATAATCGTGCCCGGCTCTGGACCCTCATACAGGATCTTGGCCTTGCCTTCATAAATCTGGCGGCGACGGGTCATGCGCGGCTTCCTTCAACTGGCCTCAAGCAAATTGGGCAGGCCCAAGACAGCAGGCCCTAAATACGTCGCCCCGGCGAACGAAGCGTAAAGCTTCGAAAGGGCCGGGGCGTTAGATTCGGCAATACTGGTAAATCGCGCGCAACGCAATCAATGAAGGGAAACGGGCGCTTCTTCCTCCACCGCAGGGACGTGTTTGGCCTTCAAACTGTCGATCAGACGGCCCAATGTTGCGCGCTGGACGAGGACCGAGAACAGTACGGCTGCAAATGTCGCGGCCAGCAAGAGGTCGCGGGTCGGACCTGCAGGCAACGATAATGCCAGTGCAATCGAGATGCCGCCGCGCAAGCCGCCCCACCACAGAACGCGTCCCGCACCTTTGTTGCTCAGACGGGCCGCAGGAATGATCTTGATCGCAGCGGCGACCGAAATTCCGCGTGCGGCCAGAGTGATCAGGATCGCTGCGATACCCATCATGATATGGTTGATACCCGGAACAAGTGCCATCAGTTCCAGCCCGATCAGCAGGAACAACACCGAATTAAGCAACTCATCGACCAGTTCCCAGAATTTGATCACATAGTCGCGGGTCACGTCGCTCATCGCCAGGCTGACACCGTGGTTGCCGATTAGAAGCCCGGCAACTGCCATAGCGAGCGGCCCTGATATGTGAAGCTGGCTACACAGCGCGTAGCCGCCCATCACTATCGCCAGTGTGATCAGCACTTCGAGCGCATATTCATCCATGCTCGCAAGAGCTTTGAAACCGATATAGCCAAAGATCAGACCCACGATGATCCCGCCGCCGGCCTCAACTGCGAACAATCGCGCACCTTCTGCGATCGAGAAATCTGCTCCCGTTACCGCTGCGCCGAGCAGGATGGTGAACACCACAATCCCGACCCCGTCGTTAAACAGGCTCTCTCCTGCAACCGCGGATTGGAGCGAGGCAGGGACGTTTTCTTCCTTGAGAACGCCCAGCACTGAAACCGGATCGGTGGGAGAAATCAGCGCGCCGAAGACGAAATACCATATCGGCGCAATCTCGAATCCGAGCAGCACACCCACGCCCCATGTCGCGCCGCCAATCAGCATCGTGGAGATTATCACGCCCACGGTTGAGAGCAGCAGCACGGGCAGCCAAGCTACTTTCAATCGGGCCAGATCAACATGGAGCGCACCGGCAAACAGCAGAAAGCTGAGCATCCCTTGGAGTAAGGTTTCGGTGAAATTCATTTGTTCGAGCAATGCCGCAACCTGATCGTCGATCACCACACCGGGAATGACCGCGTCGGCCACCATCAATCCCAATGCAGCAAGAGCGCCCATCACGGTCAAACCGATCACATGCGGCAGCTTGATGAAATGATGGTTGAGATAACCAAGCACAGCCGAAGCCACGATTAATAAGGAAGCAATATCGAAGGGCGACAAAGTGCTGGAGGTTTCGTGCATCCAAGCCGCATAGCGCCCCTGCATCGGCAAGCCAACGATGATGCTTGTCGCACGTTATTGCTTGCGCCAATGTATCGCCATGGAACGCGAACGAAATGCTGGGAGCAGAGGACGCCATTTTTACCAGCATTCGGGAGTCACAATCGCCTCGGATTTTGAAATTCCCGAATGGAGCGTGTTTTCCATTCCAACCGCAGATACCGTTGCCGACATCGACATCAGTCTTGGCACGGCTCGCGGCGGGACAATCCCCTGTGACGCTCATGGTGTCTATTCCGGCGGCTGCTTGGCCTTTGACGAACCGGATGCAGGACGTTGGTTGATATGCGGCGGCGAGCGGATCATCGTTGAGCCAATGTCAGCAGAACGCATGGTGGAAACTCGGTTGTTCACCATCGGCAGCGCATGGGGGGCGCTGGGCTATCAGCGCGGTTGGTCAATGCTCCACGGAAGCGGGGTGAAAATAGGCGGAAAAGCGGTTCTATTCGCGGGCGAAGCGGAACATGGCAAATCCACCCTTGCAGCCGCGTTGGTCAAAGGTGGGGCGGAGCTGCTCTCGGACGACCTCAGCCGAGTCGATGCGCCTCACGAAAGACAGCGCGCCCGTCTTTGGCCTTCAGCCGCGCGAGTGAAGCTGTGGAATTCCGCATTGGAACATTTTGGTTGGCAAGACCGCGACCTAGTGCAGGATCATTTTCGCGACCAGAAATTCCACCTTGGCCTGCCTGCATCTACGTTCGAAACTGAAGCTGTAGACTTGGCCGCGATTTTCGTGCTCGGCTGGGACACGGATTTATCCATCAAGCGTCTGCGCGGGGCTGAGGCGGTTCGCGCGCTGGCCGATGGTACAATGTACCGCAAGCAATATCTCGAACTGATGGGTAAGTTGGGCGAGCAAGTTGTACATTGCGCGAGGATTGCGGCGCAGATGCCGGTTTACCGCTTGACCCGTCCCAAAGACTTTGCGCAGTTGGATAAGACTTGCGCGCTTATCACCCATCGCCTTGCTGCAATGCAGGACCCCAATTGAGCTTGGATAACGAAGAAGAGAGGCTTGACTGTGGCTGGATGTGAGACCGCCGATCTTGGCATAAAATTGGAGTTAGATGGTCCAATTGCCTCTCTGTATTTTGATCGGGCATTTCGGCGCAATGCGGTATCTTTGGCAATGTGGCAGCAAATTCCGCTGCTTCTAGATCAAGCCGAACAGCAAGCCGACGTCAGATTGCTCATTGTTAAATCGGCTGAAGGCGGCAGCTTTAGCGCCGGTGCTGATATCGGTGAAATGGTCGCGAACAAAGACGATGCCGCTTGGCGTGCGGCCAATCAAAGCGCGATCAATGCAGCTCAGCACCGGCTTTCTCGGTTCGATCTAACAACCTTAGCGTTTGTCGAGGGAGACGGCATTGGCGGCGGCTGCGCGATTGCGCTCGCCTGCGATATTCGGGTGGCGACGCCCAACGCCCGGTTCGGGATAACTCCCGCCAAACTGGGACTGGTCTATCCGTTCCACGATATCAAATTGCTGGTTGATCTGGTCGGCCCGGGCCAGGCGAAGCGATTGCTGTTCTCCGGGGAATTTATCAACGCAGTCGAGGCACGCGATATCGGACTGGTGGAAATCATTGCCAGCGCGCCGGAGGCATTGGAGCGAGGGATTTCGCAGGTATCGGCCAATTCAAACCGCGTCATGAAACAAATGATCCGGCAAATTCTGGATGGTCAAGCTGGCGATGATGCGGCAACTCTACGTATGTTCGCCGCCGCATTCGAAGGTGCCGATTTTGCCGAGGGAACAGCTGCTTTTGTCGAGAAGCGGCGTCCACAGTTTGCTCGTTAAATTTTGGGTTCAGCAATAGCAGATTAGAATTCGGGAGAAGAACAATCGACATTTCCAAATTGATGTACCGCGATGGCTTGATGGTCGGCGAACGGATATTGATCACAGGCGGGGGTACCGGTCTTGGCCGCGAAATGGCCGAGGCATTCCTAAAGCTCGGCGCGACGGTGTATATTTGCGGGCGGCGTCAAAATAAACTGGAAGAGACTGCGTCAGAATTGATGGCTGAGCATGGCGGCAAAATGGTAGGCATTGGCTGCGATATCCGCGACGCCGATGCCATTCACGCCATGGTCGACACAATCTGGGCCGATGGCGGCGCGCTGAGCGGGGTGGTCAATAATGCTGCGGGCAATTTCATAAGCCGGACAGAAGATTTGTCGGTCAACGGTTTCAACGCCATTTCCGACATTGTCTTTCGCGGTACATTCTATCTCACACTCGATATCGGTAAGCGGCTGATCGCTGAAAGCAAGAAAGCCAGCTTTCTTTCCATTCTCACCACATGGGTGTGGAATGGCGGTCCGTTCGTGGTGCCGTCGGCGATGTCGAAATCGGCGATCAACACAATGACGCAAAGCTTGGCAGTCGAATGGGGGCGTTATGGGCTGCGCTTCAATGCGATTGCGCCCGGCCTGTTTCCCACTGACGGGATGAGCGCGCGACTTTCTCCTGGTTCGCAGGAGAACGGCAGTGGAGGAAATTCGAGCGGCAGGATAAACCCGATGGGGCGGCACGGCGAGATGACCGAGCTTGCCAATCTGGCGGTGTTTCTGATGGGGCCGGGGGCCGAATGGGTCAACGGGCAAACCATAGCCATCGACGGTGCCGACTATCAGGCCAATAGCGGCAATTTCTACCAGTCGCTCAGCCCGCTGGGCGATGCTGAGTGGGAACAGATGCGTGCCATGATCAAGGGCACCAACGCCAAGGATAAGGCGGAGCGCACCAGCTAGTTTTGATTTTGGGAAACCAATGGTGCCCGAGGGCGGATTCGAACCACCGACACCACGATTTTCAATCGTGTGCTCTACCAACTGAGCTACTCGGGCACTGAACGGTTGTCGCTGCCGAAACGAGCGAGCCGGACATTGGAAGCGCGCCTATGGCGAAGCTTGGCGCGCTTGGCAAGGGGTATTCAATCCTGTTTTTCCGAGTCTTCGCTGGCAATCTCGTCAGGAAAGGCGGGGCGTCCGGGCACTGCATAACCATCATTGAACCACTGGTTTAAATCGCGGTCGCGGCACCGGCTGGAACAAAACGGGTGGAATTCTTCCACGCGGGGTTTTCGACAAATTGGGCAGGGTCGACTCTTGGCTGCGGTCATAGCGGCACCGCCTGAGCGAAGCTGCCACTAAGCGCAAGGTCCGGGCTTACCGCTATCCGCACTTCGCGGCCCGTTCTGCGAGACACTTCCTTTAGCCATTCCGGCTTCAGCTTGGCTTGCAGCGCCGGATGGATCGTCAAGAGTATCGCGCCTGGCTCGGCTATCAACTCGGCCTTGCGCAGCAATTGGCGCGCGAGCAGGCCGGTCCGCGAATGCGTTGCGCGGTGGAGCAAAGAAGGCAGTTGGAGCCGCGCGACCAATTGGACAAAGCCAAAGCCGTTCATTGCGGTGCGTTCATGCGGCCAACCCTCCAGCGCATCATCCAAAGCAGCGTCGATGGCTTTTCGGTCCGCCTTCTGTGCCAGTGTGGGGAAATCAATCCCGACCATTCCGCCAATCCCTAGCCTGCGAATGGCGTCGGCGATCGGCTGCACTGCTGCCAGCGCTAACTCTCGCGGCGAAAGAGTACCGTCAATGTCGATTATCACCATCGCCGGTGTTGTCGCCAGAAGCAGAGAGCCGCCGTTGAACTGAACCTCGCCTGTTTGGGCATCGGCCAATACCTCTTCCCAGTCATAGCCAGGAAAACGGTGCACAGGTTGCACGCTTTCACCGCCGCTTTCGATGCTGGCTGCGAGGTCTATATTGTTGGTTTGTTTATCGGTCGGACGGGCATGCGCCATTTTCAGGCGTCCGCGTTCGCCGATTGCCGAACGGATGACTTCGACCCGCAAATTTGAACCTTCGGTTGAATCGGATGGCAGCCGGTCCACCAGCACTTCGTGCCCAGATGATAGCATAGCGGTTCCGCGCGCGCTGCCGCTCCTGCGAGAAACAAGCTTTGCATCAAGTATCTGGCCAGCAAGCAGTTCACCGTGCCAATGGACGCGCGCGGCGACGATTGTATCGTGATCGAACAATGCGGCGCGGTCTTCGCCGATGCCGCGTTCGACCAACCACTCAGCCAATGGGAAAACCCGCTGATTTGAGCAGTGCGCGTGTATCGAATAGGGGCAGGCCCATGACCCCCGATTGGCTGCCCTGAATCCAGCTAATCAAACCTTCGGCTGTTCCCTGTATTGCATAGCCGCCCGCTTTTCCGTCCCACTCGCCGCCAGCGATGTAGGCGGCGATTTCATCTTCGGACAGGCGTTTGAACTTGACCGTGGTTTCGTTCAAACGTTCCCTTAATGTGCCGTCTGGGGCAACCAGCGCAACCGACGATAACACGCGGTGCCTGCGTCCTGAAAGCAATTCCAGGCAGGCCCGCGCGGTCGCTGCATCTTCGGCTTTGGGCAGTATGCGGCGTCCGGCAGCGACGACTGTGTCACCTGCCAAGACATATCCATCGGGTGAAGCAGCGGCGCGGGCCTTTTCGCGGCCCATCCGCTGCGCGTAATCACGAGGCAGTTCGCCTGCCATCGGGGTTTCATCGATGTGGGCAGGTGCAATGCGCGCGGGCTCGATTCCCAAACGCGAGAGCAATTCGCGCCTGCGAGGGCTGGCC
>JBATLU010000403.1:0-1973 GCA_049289475.1 Pontixanthobacter sp.
GGATGATGTCGCCAACCGTGCCGCCAAGGCCGCTGCGATAGCGCCTGCGCCGCCCGCCTCTGAACATCGGCAGCACGAAGAAGAAGAATATGAATGCCAGCCAGACCAAGCCGCCGATAGGAAAGCCGCCTTCCTTGCTGCGATTGGCAGCGGCTGCCGCGGCGGCCTCTTCGATCGCACGCGCATCTTCCGGGCTGCGGTCGAGATGGGCGAGGATATCATCGACCCCGCTGGCTATACCGCCGGAGAAATCACCAGCTTTGAAGGCGGGCGTGATTGTGTCATTGATAACGCGGCCAGCCATGATCCCGCCGAAATAGGGATGCAGGCCATATCCGATTTCGATCCGCATTTTGCGTTCTTGCTTGGCGATTAGCAGCAGTAATCCCTGATCGCGCTCTGCCCCGCCGATGCCCCATTCAGCGAACAGCGCGGTGGCATAGGGTTCGATATTCTGACCGCCAATATCAGGCAAGGTGGCAATAATAATCGCGCGTCCGGTCCGCGCATTATATTCGCGCAGCCTTATATCCAACGCGGCTTCGGTGCCCGCATCAATCATATCCGCCCCGTCATAGACAGGCCCATCCGGGCGCGGCGGGAAGGATTGGGCAAAGGCGGTGCTGGCTGCCAGAGCCAGCACCATTGCCACAAAGATTGCGGCGGCACGCCGGTAGTGCGCCGCCAATATGCGCGTCATTTCGGTTCCTTACTCGGCTTTCTTGCCTTCGCCGGTGATGGTGCTCAGATCGACTTTGGGTGCGGTTTTCGACGCTTCATCGGCTTTGAAATATTCAAGCGGCTTGGAACCGTGGATGATATTGGCGCCGATTGACGAAGGGAAAGTGCGGATTTCAGTGTTATAATCCTGCGCTTTCTCGTTGTAGCGAGTCCGCTCGGTATTGATCAGATTTTCCGATTCATCCAGCGCCACGCGCAAATCGGCCCAACCGGCATTGCTGGTGATCTGCGGATAGGCTTCGATCACAGTGCGCAATTGCCCGATGGCCTGCGTCAGCTGGTTCTGTGCGCCGCTGAATTTGGCGAATTCTTCGGGGTTGGACAGATCGTCGGTGGTGATGTTGATCGAGGTCGCTTTGGCGCGCGCTTCGATCACACCGGTCAGAATATCCTGCTCCGAAATCGCACCGGCTTTCACCACTTCGACCAGATTGGGGATCAGATCAGCCCGGCGTTGCAGCGAGCTTTCTACATTGCCCCACTGTGCTTTTGCGGCTTCTTCCTTGGTCGGGACCGAGTTGATCCCGCAAGCGGCAAGGCCGAGCGAGGCGATGGCCACCACGGCGAGGCGGCGGATAGTCGTGAAATTCATAAGTCATGCTCCCCATCATGCGCGCCCGAACCAGCATTCCGGTCGGTTGCGCGGTATCTGTATTATCAAGATAGCACGGTCCGGCATTGTTTCAAGGCAAACACGCCGCTTGGCACAGTGCAACTTCGGTGGCATTGGGCGCGTGAAAACACACTTAATGAAGGGTTTAGCATGCTTACAGAATTCAAGGAATTCATTGCCAAGGGCAATGTGATGGAACTCGCCGTTGCGGTCATTATCGCGGGCGCGTTCGGGGTGATCGTCGCCTCGCTCACCAGTGATCTGATTATGCCGCTGGTCGGCGCGATCTTTGGCGATGTTGATTTCAGCAGCAAATATATCGTGCTCAGCGGCGAAGTCGAAGCGGGTATGTCGCTTGAGGCTGCGCGCGCTGCGGGGGCCAATGTTCTGGCTTGGGGTGCATTTGTGACCTCAATCATCAATTTCGTGATCCTGGCCTTCATCATCTTCATGCTGGTGCGCTACACCAACAAGGTTCAGGCGAAATTTGAAAAGCCTGCCGAAGAGGAAGCGCCAGCCGGCCCGACCGAGATCGAACTGCTGACCGAAATCCGCGACGCGCTGAAGAAGTAAAAACTACCCTCGAACCTCGCCACACGCGAGGCGCGAAGCGAAGCGG
>JBATLU010000404.1:0-18463 GCA_049289475.1 Pontixanthobacter sp.
GCGCTGCATGAACCTTACAGCCGCATCAGGCTCGTATCCGGCATTGACGAGCAGCCACGGCATCAGTTCGTCAGCTTCGCGTTCGGTCGCTCGGACATCGCGGCGTTTCCTGCCGTTGGTGTCGAGCCATTGGGGGTGTTTAAGAATTACATGTGCCAATTCATGCGCCAGCACAGCGGCAAATTCATTCTCGGGATAGGTCAGGCCGATGAATTTTGCGCCGACCGCGACTCGTTCTGCATTGGCGGAAGCAGTGTCATATTTGGTCAGCAGCTCAAATCTGCCCGGACACGCAGGAACGCCTTCAATAAGGAGCGGCGGCTTTCCCCCCGGCAGCATCAGTGAGACGCTGCCATCCGCATGCAAGAGTTCGCGTATATGAACATCGATGTCTTGCAGTCTGCGCCATTTTTCAGCTGGGTTAAGGGGGAAATCGGCGAACGCAGTGCCGTTGACGCCCGACACTTCCGTGCCCGGTTTTAAACCGGCCCGCTCAGCAGGGCTGTGCGCTGCCACCGATTGGACAAAGAAATCACCCGCTATCGCATTGACTTGCCGCACCGCCGCGCTGTCCGGGAATGTGGCAGCATCTTGCAGCAGCAATCCGATGTCGGGGACGGCGTCAGTGCAGAACGGTGCATTGCCCGTTCGCAACCGCCAGCCCAGTTGCTGCAGATAATCATCCTGCATTCGCAATTGACCGAACACTGCCGCAAAGTCTGGAGGCGGGCTTGCATGAGCGCTTGGCAGTGATGACCCGCTGAGCAGGATAGCAAACAGAAGCGCCAGATGGCGCAAGGTCAGGATTCCCGTGCGGCGTCGATTGCCTCTTGCAGGCCGTCTTCGCCGATTGCGCCTTCCAGAACTGCGCCGCCGACCACCCAACTAGGCGTGCCGGTAAAGCCGAGCTGCTGCGCGATCGACATATTGCGCGCCAGTTCGACGTCGGATTCCTTCGATTCGATAAAGCTCTGGGCTTTGGCAAGGTCGAGACCGCTCGTTTTTGCGGCGGCCAAAATGCTCGCCGCGCTTGGCGGACCCTGCAGGAACATATTCTTGTGGAATTGGGCAAATTTCCCTTGCTGAGCGGCGGCTAATGCCATCTTGGCCGCTTGGTCGCTGCCTTGGAAAATCGCCCATTCGCGGATCACGACTTTCAGATCGGGATTCTTGGCGATCAAATTCTCCACGTGCTCGCGGCTCATCCGGCAATAGGAACAGCCATAATCGGTAAATTCGACCAAAGTGACTTTGCCGTCTGGATTGCCAAGCACTGCCCCCGGGAAGGGTTTGGTCACATCGCCAGCCACACCGGAGAGACGTTCTGACGTCTGCTGCTTTTGGTAATTGTCGGCCATTTCCTTCAGAATCTCGGGGTTTTCGAGCAGATACTCACGCACCTGCCCGTGACCGAGACCGGTGGCAGACCAGATTGCCGCACCGCCGAAACCGAAAAACAATGCCACAAGTGCTGTGACCAGAAGTGAGCGCATAGGGGTGTTGTCCATCCTTGGCGCGCTAGCGCCGGTCTTTCATCCGTTCAAGCTCGGCGCGGGCCTGAAGGCCGATATCTTGCGCACGAATCCAGTCGGGTGAGCCTTGCGCCAGCCCGGCCTCGGCCACCTGCGCGCTGCGGATTGCCTCGGCATATTGGCGGCTCATCACCTGTTGTTCTGCGCTGGCAAGCCGCGCCCGCGGCATATCGCCCTTGGCAGCGTAGACCACGCCCAATTGATACCATGCGAACGGATTATAGCGGTCACGCGCAACCGCCGCGCGCAGCACTTGCTCGGCCTCGTCGAAATTGGCCTGGTCCTCTGTCGCAATCAGCGCATGACCAAACAGCGACGCGATCAGCGGTTCGTTGCGCGTGAGTTCAGTCGCGCGCCGCAGATATTCCAGCGCGTCTTCCGGTCGGCCTGATTCGAGCAGGACCTGACCTTTGAGCTCCAGGAAATAGGGGTCATTGGCATCAACCGCGAGCAGCAGATCGGTCTCGCGCAAAGCCGCGTCGATCAGCGCATTCTTGTGATAGGCATAGGCTCTCGCATAAAGCGCGGGAACATCCTGCCGCGATTCGGGATAGCGCTGGAGCGTTTTGGCTGGCTCAGCTTGATATCCGTAAAGTTTGGCCTTCACCCGCTCGAACCGCGCCTGAATTCCTGCGTCATCGGGCGCGTTCCAGGCGCCATCGACAATATAATTCTCGCGCAACCGTGCAATCCGGTCACCCGAGAGTGGGTGGGTGCGGCTGAATTCGGCATCGTCGGACTGGCTGCGCGCATAACGGAATTCGAGATTCTGCAGCTTCTTGAAAAATTCGAGCGATCCGCGGCCTGAAATGCCTGCTTTGGAGAGATATTCTGCCCCTGCGGCATCGGCGCTCGATTCCTGCACGCGGGTAAAAGCGAGGAATTTGCCCATCGCGGCTTGCTGGCCTGCGGCCATGATACCCATGCCAGCCTCTCCCGCTCCGGCCAATGCGGCAGCCGCTCCAAGGATCATCGAGAGGATGGATATGTTGGTGGCAGTGCCGATCCCGTCGCTCATCCGGTTGATATGACCGCCGGTGATATGACCCAGCTCGTGCGCGATTACGCCTTGCACTTCATTGGCAGTATCGGCCGCCTCGATCAGTCCGGTATGAATATACACCGCTTGTCCGCCAGCGACGAAGGCGTTGATCGAGCGGTCATTGACCATGATGATATCGACATTCTGCGGCTCAAGCCCGGCGGCGGCAATCAACGGCGCAGCCATGTCGCGCAGCAAAGCCTCTGTTTCTGCATCGCGCAAGATCGATTGCGCGGCTGCCGGCTGCACAGCCAGCGCCGCCGCCGCGAGCATGGCAAGGAGACTGGCCAGTTGGCGGTACAATTTACGCATTGGGGATGCTAGCGGCTACCCGCCTTAACCTGCACTGAAGCCTGCCCGCCGCGATCCGTTACAGTTGGGCCATCGGCGACCAACTTGGCGCGTCCGGCAAGCACTTTCTTGGTAAAACCGGTGATCACATCGATGAACCGCCGGTCGCTGCGCCAAGGGCTGGCGAGCGCGAGAATGGGCGCATTGTGGTCCATGTCTGCGAACAGATCGGTCTGCACTTTGCCGCCCTTCTCGGTAATCGCTTTGGCCAGAGCGGCGGTGTTACGCGGTTTCACCACTGTGTCGACTTCACCCTGAGCAAGCAGAATTGGTGGCGCATCGGCGCGGGCGAAATTGACTGGCTGGGTCGTCAGCGGGTCGCCTGCGCCGCCAAATGCAAGCTTGGTCGATTCCGCATCGAAGGGATAGAAATCATAGGGCCCTGATATGCCAATAATTCCGGCAATGTCGCTGGTTTTAAGCCCTTCGCGGCCGAGCCATTGCTGGTCGAGGCCGATCATCGCGACATTATAGGCTCCCGCTGAATGGCCCGAAATGAAGATTTCATCCGGATTGCCGCCATATTGGGCAATGTTGGTCTTGGTCCAGGCGACCGCTTTGGCGCTGTCTTCGAGCATCGCAGGGAATACGCCATCGGGGCCGAGCCTGTATCCGGCCAGCACAACGACATAGCCTTCGGGGGCAAGGCCGCGCGCCAAGAAGCCGTAATCGTCAATGTCACCGCTGCGCCAGCCGCCGCCGTGGATGAACAGGAACACCGGCTTGGCCGCGCCATCACTGTCCGCGCCCGCCGTGCGGTAGACGGCAATTTTCTGCTTGGGGTTTTCGCCCAATTTTTCGCTGTGGACCAGTTCGACGCCGCGTGACCCGCCGGTAAGCCGGTCCACTGTGTCGAGAACTTTGGGTCCATTTTGCCCGATTGAATAATTGAGTGCGAGCGCTGCCGCCCCTGCCAACAGAACAATCGCCAGCACAATCCAACCCATCCGACGCAACCCTTTTCCGGCCATATCTGCCTCGCCCATTTACCTGTTTCCAGTGAAGCGGCTGTGTGCGTTGGTTCGCGGGCCTTGTCCAGTCCCGGCGCGTGTCGTTTTGCAGGCGGGCTAGCGCCTGCTTAGCGGATAAGCTTGCGTGCGACTCTCTCGACCAGGGGGATATCGTCCGATACTTCGCCGAGCACGATAATTTCGCCAGTTGTCAGTCGGCGGATCATCAACACACCGAATTCGGCACCTTTCGGGTCGATGGAATCGAGCGGCACACCTTCGATTTTGCGCAATTTCTTGGCGATGGAGGATTTGGGCACGTCCAGCGGTTCAACTGCTTTGCCGCTTTCTTCCTTGCGGATCCGGCGCTCGGCTTGAACGACGGCTTTCAGCCCGCCGTCGGCCGCGGCCAGGAAGCCCGACAATTGTCCGCGCTCAATGCCAATACGTTGGGCGTGCGACAGGACAGAGGCATATTCGGTCAAACGCGTTTTGTCGTAATCGGCGCCGAACACCAGTTTCACAACCGGCGTCATCGGCGCTCGTTCTTGAATGATCAGCCCGTTCTCAGCGACCAACTCTTCATATTCTTCAGGCGATTCCTGCGCCGCAAGATTGACATCATAGGCCCGGCCGACTGCGGCATAGAGTGTTGCCCTGGTGCGGTCTTCGGATGTGCATGCCGCTTGAGCAAGTTCGCGGGCTTCTGCGAGACAATCATACAGCCCGGCTTCGGGATCGAGCGTGATATCTGCGACCGAACCCAGCTCGTCATGATCTTCATCAACGGGTGCAGCGTCGGAATAGTCAGGTGCGATAGCGGCAATTGATTCAACCGTATGGGTAAGCGGGATTTCGCTCAAATCCCAATCGGAATCATCATCGTCCATCTCGGACTCATCGACAAATGCCATTTTGCCAGCACGGCCACGCGGCTGGATCAAGGATGACAGCCGCGCCACGACATCAATATCGTCCTCTTCGAACGACTCGCCGTGCGATTCCTCATCATAATCGTCTGAACCGAATTCTGGGCTGGGGAATGTATCATCGCCCATATCGAAATCGGCAAAATCATCGACAGCGGGCAGATCTGCAATCGGAGTGCCCGTTTCCGAACTCGGACCATCGGCCCAATCGGTCACCGGGTCACTATCGCGGCCTTCTTCCATTGCTTCATCGCCATCAAGCGCCTGGTCGATTTCCAGCAGCAGTTCATCGGTCGTGATCTGGTCGGCCAATTCCTTCCAATTGATCACCCCGTAGATAAAGTCGATCGTTTCGCCGTCGCTGGAATAGGGAAGCAAGATACCGCGATAGGCAATGGTTTCAGCACGCTGGTTCACAAACTCGGCCTCGAAACCGATCGGCGCCTGATTCGCCAGAATCTGCATATAATGGTCGGTTATGCGGCTAAGCAAAGAGCGGCTTGGGACATCGGACAATTGGGAGATTTCTACATCGGTCCCGCATTCACCGGCGAGGGATTTGCCGAGGTACAGGATCGCGGGGTCTTCAATGCCCGAGGTAAAATCGAGCAGCACACTATAGGGCCCGAAATCTGGCAGCTCGGATGGCTCCAAATCCTCGATCGAGGGGAAATTGCGGTCGTCGAGCAAGCTCGCCCAGTGATTATAGGCGCGCACCTGCATCCGGCGCTCATCGGTGCCGATTGCTACTGGCGGCAGTTCGCTGCCGGCATCATCTTCGACTCCATCAAAATCGTCTTGGCTGACATAATCGTCAACCGATCCGAAATTTCCGCGCACATTATCCATGGCCCCAATAGCCCCCTTGGTCTTTGTTCAAGGAGCCTTATGAAGATGCGTGGTAAACAAGTTGTTAAGAAGGACGGTCTGCCTTGTGCTTTCGTGACGTCACGATCGCAAACGGGTGCGGACTTTGGTTTATGCCGACCGTTAAAGCATATAGCGCATGCGGATGACCTGCGTTTGATCAGTCGATGTGACGTCAAAGGCGGCAGCATTGAATTTGGGCGGTCCCATGGTGACTTTGGCGTCACGCGAGAAGCCGAATCCCTCTTTGGGCATCAGCATCAAGGCTCGGTCAGCCTTGCCATTGTTGTTCTCGTCATGCAGCAAGGCGATGGCATAACGGCCCGGTTTCACCCCTTTGAAACTGAGTGTGACCTGGGCTTTGGCGGGCACGACAATGCTCTGGTAATCGGCATCTCCGCTGCATTTGGGGAATTGTTTGACAGTCGAGGTCAGACAGGCACGCACCACACCCTTGCTGTTGCGCAAATCGGTTGCAGTGACCTTGACCGTGAATGTGTCGGACGCCGTGTTGCCGCCTGCCAACAGCGCGATACCGCCCAGCAGCCCTATCTGGCAAAGCCGTCCGATATGCCGCGGTCGGTCCCGCAAAGATGATCCCAGAAGCGGAAATATAGTCCGTAATTGCATGAATAAGCCTCATGATGTTTCTGATGATGGCTGGCACTTATCATAAATCCGCCGAGCCTCGACTGAACAAATCTGCGGGGAAAAATTTCCCACCCCATATGATTGGTGACCCCCATGAAGGTCATGACCGCGAGAACCAGGCCCAGCATCGAAAAATGGATCGGAACGGCAAAGACAAGCGCGGGGACGACCAGCGCGCCGGTGAGCGCCTCGATCGGATGGAAACTCATCGCCGCCCAAGCGGTGGGCGGGCGGCTGGCATGGTGCACGGCATGGGCGATGCGGAACAGCTTTGGCCGGTGCATCCAGCGGTGCGTCCAGTAGAACCACGTATCATGGGCGAAAAGATAGGCGAACAGTGAAACCGGCAAATACCACAGCGGATAATCGGCAAATCCGGTGTAGATTTTGGTCCAGCCCAGGTTCTGCCACCCCCATGCAACAATTCCGGCAGGCACGCCGTAAATCGCCGCCGACGCCAGCGACCACAGGATTTCCGTCCGAATTTGCCGGTCAAGGCCCGCATATAGGCCCGGCCTTATGCGCTGCGTCACCCAAGCGAATACTCCGCTGACGATAAAATAACGAACCGTCACAATCGCGGTCATAGCCAATGCAGAGATCATGATGGTGGCAATCATGTGCTGCACTATGCCGCAGCGCGGCCCGGAACTACAGCCTAAACCGAGGGTCCGGACCTGTTAATCTCGCAGGCGCGGCGCATAAATGACGAAGATATTGAGTGGAAGCGCCAGCCGGAAAGGCTGACTGCCTTTCCAGGGGTAGTTCTGCTTGAGATCAAAGTCATTTTTGCGTCCTGACAAGGATTGGACCAATTGGCCCCGCTGCAGCGTCGCGAAAACTTGAAAATGTGATAGATTTCCTGCGTTCCCGCTCCTCGCGGCAGAGCCAATTGCTTCAAACCGCGTTCTGCGGAATTAACAAATCCTGACCCTAGCTGCTCAATTCTGGCTCCAACCTTTGAATTGGGAATCATTCGCAACCGACTGACGCCGCAAGGATGCGCGGGCAAGCCGCTCGACCTCTACTTTGCGCCGAGCAGCGGCCAATGGATGCGAGGGAGCAGGGCGAATAATCTCCGCATCATAACCGTCGGCAATAATAACCCCGCAACAATCAGGACGGAAGCCTTCGGTCGAAAGCGGGGCCGGATCGAGTCCGGGTGGGATGCCCCAATAGAAACGGTCGCAAAAATCGAGATAATCCGGCCATTTGTTGTCACCGAGCAAATCTGCGCGGCTGACCTTAATTTCGACAATGATTACCTGGCCTTTGGGATCAATCCCCATCAAATCTGCGCGGCGCCCGTTGCGCAGCGGCATTTCCGGCAGACACCAGATGTCGTTGCGCCCGAACAGACGTACGATACCGCGGGCAACTTGCAATGCATTGTGGGTTGTTCCAGCGGGCACGATCTCGGCTGTGTCATCCATATTCCAGCTTTGGAACATAGCAAGAACTTGGTCAAGACCGGAAGTTGGGCAGCGATAGTGTCGCTACCGTTCACGCAGAACGGCGCGGACCCATTTTTCCTTGCTCGGGAAGCAGGCCCAGCGCCGCTTCGCGCGCGGCATAATATTCGCGCCACAGTGTCAAAGCCGGTGCGGTTGCATCCTGCCCCCTTGCGTTGGTTGCCAGCAATGCGGTGAGACCAGGCTGCATCATCGCTGCCATATCGGAGACATGATTTTTGGCCAGTGTAAGACGCCACCCGTCTGCATCCCTGATCAGGGCTGGAAAATTGCGGATTGTGTTGCTCGCTTGTTCGGGCGCGAGTCCTGCCAGCATCGCCACCGCCGCCGCGGCATCCTGCACTGCGGCCCATTGCCGGCTTAGCCTGCTACTTTCCTCGCGCGCCGAATCGGCGATGCCGCGGATTGCGGAAGAGGGAAATTGCGTGTCCATAACCAGCCCGCATAACGGCCATCGCTTGCCAAATCGCTAATGGCTGCAAAGACTGATGATCTTATAGGCTGGGGGTTGAGGCAGGAGACCAGCTTTCAGCGCCATAGCCGAGCTTGCTCGCCAGCGGTTCGGTCGCGGTACGAATCACCAAAACCTCATCTTCCGTCAGTCTACCGTGCCATTTCTCCAGCACTTTGGCGCTGTCCCGCCGAAAATACGATCCACTGCGCGCAAAATCGGCTGTATCCGCGCTGAAATTGCGTCCGACAAAGCGGCGAATCTTTTCGGTTTGGCTTGCTCCGGAAAAGATGAACAGCCGGGCAATCGTCTCGTCAGTCTTGCGCACCAATTCTTCCTGCCGCACGACGAATGTCGAGGGATTGCCGATCAGATATGTGTCCGCAAATCCATACAGCACCCGCCATAGCAGTGCCGCCTGCTCGATCAGCCTACTGGGGCTGCTCGCCATTTGCGTGATCGCATGCGCCTCTGCGGGCATCGTCGCGAGCAATTCTGGCTGGAGAAAATTTGCAAAATCAAACCCGTGCCCTGCCCGCGTGAAACTCTCGACAAAGGCGCAAGGATGCCGCACCGTCAGCACAATCTTTATACCGCTCAATCGCTGCAAGGCGGGTGCGGAAAAAAGCAGAAAGGGATCCTTGATAATTGCTGGTTTGCGAACGAACCGCATCGGCAATTTCCGCTGCACATAGCGGACGACTTGCAATGCTTCTGGTACAGACCGGATCTCGGCAATTCGCCGCAAAATTTGCCGTGACATTCCCTCGCTCCTGACAAACCTTAAAAGTAAGTCGGCGAGCTCCCCAGCTCTGCCGTCATCATAAAATTCGTACCAATTCCCGGGCCGCAGCGAATCATAGCTAAGCGTCGGGCAGGCATTTGTGGGTTCGTACAAAAAATGAAATTCGGGCGCTTCTGCCAGCAGCCGTCCGACCAAAGTTGTCATGGAATAATGGCTGCCTGTGACCAGGACAGAGGACCCGAGGACAGAGTTCTGTAGCTTATCATCGGCCATAAGTGACCTTATGCAGCCCATGATTGCGCGGCAAGCGCTGCGTTTTGCACTGGCACGCCGCCCAACCCTTTGCTAAGCGCCGCCCCGCAATTGCATCAGCACCCGTAGCTCAGCTGGATAGAGCGCTGCCCTCCGAAGGCAGAGGTCACTGGTTCGAATCCAGTCGGGTGCACCATTGTTGCTTGGCAAATTTGAGATCCTCGCCCTTTTAGTCGCCGATGAAGAAGCCCAGCACGACTGACTTTGTTTCACTGCCAATCGTCAGATTTCCGATGAAAATATCATGCGCTTGGGTCGGGTTGTCGGACAGCGAATATTGATTGCCTTCGACGTTGAAATCGCCCGATAGCTCGACCGGGCCAGCTTGTTCGCCGCTGCCTTTCAAGGTTATGGAGCCGCCATCGAAATGGCATTGGGAGAAGATCACCCGGTCGCTATTTTCGGAATAGTTCTGGCCCAGCTCATTTGTGTTCTGCGGGCTGGTAATATCACCAATATCCATCGTGATTTGCTGTGTATTGTCTTCGGCGATACCGAAGAAATTGATGCTGGAAAATTTCCATTTGCCGACTACGACATTCGCGTCATTGGTCCAGTAACCGTCGAGCGTATTCTTGATTGGAGATGAGGATTCTTTCATCTTGGCGATGCACTCCGCGCCCGACATCCACGCCGCTTCTGCATGGTTTGCGCTTTCATGGGCGAATGCCGGAAATGATGCGGACGAGAGTGTAATGCCGCCAATAAGCAGGGCCAAAGCCCGGCTTGCGGCAGTCCTTGAGACAGAAAGCATAATGGCTCCTTTGGGTCATGTCGTCGAACTATTGCGTCATCTGGTTGGGCGGGCAATAGGCAATTTCGGGCAACACCGCGCAGAGTGCTCGTTGATTGCGATGTTGGCAAGCGGCTCTGCGCGACCTAATGGTGTTCCTATGGACATTCTCGCACCCAAACCCCCGATTGATGCATGTCAGGCATGCGCAATTCGCAATCGGGCGATTTGTGCCGATCTTGATGCGCAGGAAATCGCTGTGCTCAATTCAATCGGGCGGCAGCGCGATTTGCAGGCAGGGGAGCAATTGCTATGGGAAGGCGAGGAGGCCGTCCTCGTGGGCAATGTCATCGAAGGATTGCTCAAACTTTCGTCGGGCACTTCGGACGGGCGCGAGCAGATTGTTGGGCTGGTGTACCCTTCGGATTTCATTGGCAGGCCATTTGGCGCAACCACGCCCTATGGCGTGGAGGCGCTGACCGATGCCCGCGTGTGTATCTTTCAGCGCAAGGATTTTGACGCCTTTGCCCGCGAACATCCGCGGCTGGAGCACAAATTGCTCGAACGGACATTGGCCGAGCTCGACCGAACGCGACGGTGGATGCTGTTGCTGGGCCGGATGGATGCAGAACAGAAGCTGGTCAGCTTTCTGCTCGAGATTGCCGACCGGATGGGCGCGGCGGCAAGCAACCAGACGCAGACGTTTGAATTGCCAATTGGCCGCCAGCAAATCGCCGATGTGCTTGGCCTCACCATAGAAACAGTCAGCCGTCAGTTCAGCAAGCTGAAGAAATCGGGTCTGGTCGATCTTCCTTCGCGGCGCGAAGTGACCATTCTGGACCGGCAGGCATTGGAAATGCGCGCCGCCTGATAAGCCCATATTGACGGCAGAACTCCGAAATACGCGGCTTTCACGCTCTGATAAACTTTCGGTGCTAATACGCCCGCGTGCTGAAGACCTATATCACCATCGATACCGAGCTGTCCTCGGGCGCTTACCAGAACGGCTGGGGCCGTGATTTTGCGGAGAATTTCGCGCGCACGATTCGCTGCGATGCGGGCGGCCAGCAAGTGGGGATTTTCCATCAGATGGATGTGATGGACCGATACGGCGTCAAGGGCGTATTCTTTGTTGACCCGATGGCGGCGCTGGTATGGGGTCAGCGGGCGGTCGTTGAAATTGTTGAACCGATCCTGATGCAGGGGCATGAGGTGCAATTGCACTGCCACACAGAATGGCTCGCCCTGGCCGGAGATGGCTTGCCGCTTGAACTGCGCGGCGTCGGCACGGGCCAGAATATCAAGGATTTCACGCTCGACGATCAGATCGCCATTCTGGATTATGCAATCGAGCGGCTGGTTGAGGCGGGCGCGCCGCGGCCTGAGGTCTTTAGGGCGGGCAATTATGGCGCCAATGATGATACTCTCGCGGCACTAAGGGCAGTGGGTGTGCGGATCGACACGAGCTTTGCGGCCGCGCTGGATGGTCCGTGCGACATCGGCCTTCAGGCTGGCAATGCTGCCCCCCAGATGCGCTGCGGCATGCTGGAGATGCCCATTGCGGCGCTTGCTTCCAGAAACGGTACATTTCGCCATGCCCAGATCACGTCGATCTCGGCGCAGGAAATGATCGCCGCGCTCGTTCATGGCGAAAAGATGCAGTGGGATGCGTTTGTGATGGTGTCGCATAGCTTTGAATTGTTCAATCGTCAGAGCGGCAAGGCGAATGCGATTGTGCTTAAAAGGTTTGAACGCATTTGCCGGTTTCTTGGTGATCATAACGCGCGATTCTCCACTCCGCCGATGCGGGATTTTGCCCTGCAGGACGGGAGCAGCGCTGATTACCATCTGCTACCGCACCAAATTGGGCGGACCGGATGGCGCATGGCGGAACAGGCTGTGGCGAACGCGCTTTATGGCTGAGCTTGCGCTAATATCCCGCCGTTTCGGCACGTTTCGCGGTCTGGTCCGGCTGGCGTTGTCCTATGTCCAGCAAATCGGTCCCAATGACCGACAACCGCCTGTGGCTGTTGCCGATGTCCGGCGGTTGGTGTTTGTGTGCCACGGTAATATTTGCCGCAGTGCCTTTGCCGAAATTGTCGCGCGCGATCTTGGCATGCCGGCTGCATCGCTTGGCCTGTCGACCACGTCGGGCAAGGGCGCACATGCTCCGGTTGTCGAACTGGCGGGCAAGGCAGGTTTCGACTTGAGCCGGCATCTAACAACCGCAGTGGAGGATTTCGAGCCGCAAGAAGGGGATTTCCTGCTCGCGATGGAGTTCCGCCATCTAAGCAAACTGGCGGCCGACCCCAAATTGCGCGATTTGCCGCGCGATTTGCTGGGCCTCTACCACGCGCCATCGTTTCCGCATCTGCACGATCCTTACCGGCTCGATCCAGCCTTTATGGCGCTAAGTCTTGAACGGATACGCAGCGCAGTGGAGCGATTGGCGATCAAATATCCTTGTGCAGCTTCCGACCAAGGCTGTTCCTGACTTCATGCAGGAACGGTTTGGGATCACGCCAGCTCCACACGTAATAATACGCCCGCGGGTCGAGGAAATCTGCGCAGAACCGAACGATGAATTTGACTTTCTCGCCAATCGGGCGGGATGAAATCATGACATCGCGCAGGTTCTTGAGCTCGGGTGCAGCGTAGCGGGCGCGGTTCAATTTCCAGCTGTTGAATACGGGTTCTGTAATGTTTGGATAACCTTTTTTCAGAAACGCCCGCCGGTAGGTTTCCCACCCGAATTCTGCGCCGCAAACCGATGCCAGCGGCTGGCTGCCCCAGAAGCGTCCGTTTATCTCCATCAACATGGCGCGACCGGTAGCGGCATCGTATTTGTATTCGACCATTGCCGGACCGGTCCAATCGAGCGCCTGAAGCAAGGCCTCGGACTGCGCCATCAGATCGGTGTGGCTACCGGGCGGCAAGGCCGCGCAATAGCTGGAAACGCCGCCGGTCAAGGGCCATTCGCGCAGCCGCCGGTGCTGGAACCGCAAGGTCGCGCAGCCATGCTGCATATGGAACATTTGCCCCAGCCCGTAGCCCCGGCAATATTCCTGCACCATCGGATAGGTCCCGATGCTGTCATAGCGGCTGAGCGCAGCCTCTAGCTCGCTTGGTGTATCCGCATATTCGACCTTGATGAAATCAAGCCCCGCAGTTTTGAGTGTAGGTAAGATGGCATTGGGATCCGGCCATTTGATCGCTACCGGATATGCCAGTCGTTCCAGCAGCGCAGGGTCGGAGGACCCTGGTGACAAGGATTGCGGCACCGCAATGCCGACCCGTTTGGCAATTTTATTGACCGCTTCTTTGTCGAGCACGATCCGCAATTTGTCGGCATCGGGTACAGCCAGTTGCACGCAGGACTGACCCGATTGCTTGATCGCGGCGAGCTGGAGCAAATCACCTTCGGAAACGGCCATCATGCGGCTAAAGCCATAGTGCTGCGCCAGCGGATCCAGCCAGTCGGCAATGGGACCAGCGGGGCGCTCGATAAACGAAGCGGCATAGCGTGAATGGCGGCCCAGCGATCGCGCATTTTTGCCAATCGCGACGACTGGAACTCTGCGGCGGCCCAACTCGCGCATGATCGTCAGCCCGATCGGGCTGTCAACGGAGAGCAAGGCAACGGAGGGTAGGCTTCGCATGAACTTCCTGCACGGTCGGCGCGAGAATGCGCCAGATACCCTATAGCGCCGACCGCTTGAGAATTGATTTATATCGCCAGCGGGTAAGGCCTTCCGCTAAATCGATCCTCCTAATTTACGGCGCGCTCTTTGCCTTCCCAATAGGGCGCTCTTAATTCGCGACGCAGGATTTTGCCTGAGGGATTGCGCGGCAAAGCATCGATGAAGTCGACCGATTTAGGGCATTTGAACCCGGCGATCTGTTCCTTGGCATAGGCGATTACCGCCTCCTCGGTCAGACCGCTGCCCGGTTTGGCGACAATCACCGCTTTCACCGCTTCACCCCATTTCGCGTCGGGAATACCGATCACTGCGATATCGGCAATGTCGGGGTGGCCGTAGAGCGCGCTTTCAACCTGCGCCGGATAGACATTCTCCCCACCGGAGATGATCATATCCTTGATCCGGTCCTGAATGTAGAGATAGCCTTCCTCGTCGAGCATGCCGGCATCGCCGGTGCGGAACCAGCCGTCACCGATCAGCGCCTTGTCGTTTTCCTCGGGCCGGTTCCAATAGCCAAGCATCACGCAGCCGCTGCGGATTGCGACTTCGCCGGTCTGGCCCGGCGGTAGTGGCTGAAGCTGCTCGTCCATAATCATCACTTCAACGCCCGGCAGCGGCTTGCCTGCGGATTTCATCACATGTTCGCGGCCGACGATATTCTCCGGCTTATGGTCGTCGGGAGACAGGCTGATAACCGTGCCGAATGTTTCGGTCAGACCGTAAAGCTGCGCAAAATCGCATTTGAGCCGTTCGACGCCTTCCTTGAGCATATCGAGCGGGATCGGGCTGGCACCGTATGTCAGCCCTTTGACGCTGGAAAAATCGGCCTTCGCCGCATCGGGATGGGCGAGCATGATGCCGAGCGCGGCTGGCACGATGAACAGCCATTTGACGCGGTATTTCTCGACATCGGAAATCATCAATGCGGGGTCGAATTCACGGTGGATGATCAGTTCCTGCCCGCCCAGCACTGCGCCCAATGCCGTCCCCACCCCGGCGATATGACCGTAAGGCATGGCGAAGATCATTGTGTCGCCATGATCGGCGCAATACCAGTAGATATTGTGCTCTTTCATCAGCGGGCGGAAATGGGTGCCGTTATGATGGCTGAGCACGACCCCCTTGGGCAGGCCGGTGGTGCCCGAGGTGTAAAGCTGGAGCAGCGCGTCGTGCGGGCCGACTTCGGTCGTAACCGCTGCATCGGACTGCGCATCGCGCCAGCGGTCGAAGGAATCATCGGTCAGGATTTTGTTGCCGCCAAATGGAAATTGATCGGCAAATTCGGGCTCGACAAACAGCACGCCTGCACACGAATCGTTCAAGATGAAATCGACCTCCTTGGGTGCGAGCCGCCAGATGATCGGGATGAACACCATTCCCGCGCGCGCTACGCCGAGCGCGAGTTCTACTGAGCGATCGCTGTTCTTACCGAAATAGGCGACGCGGTCGCCCTTGGAGAGACCCATTGCCGCAAGCCCGTTGGCAATCTGCGTCGCATGGCGATCATAGGTCTTGTAGTTGGTCGTGCGGTCGAGATATCGCAGGGCAATCTGGTCGGGCGTCTTTGCTGCATAGTCGCTCAGCGCATCGCCATAGGTCGGGTAATAGCCATTGTCTTCGGGCATTCGGGTCTTCTCCAGCATCCTCATGGCCGAATCGCTCGGCTCGTATGCTGCAACCATGTCGCTTTAATGTGGCGGCGTAAATGATAGAGGTGACGCGGGGCGGTTACGGGCGGTCAGTTGAATCCAAATTCCAGAAAGTGCAGCGCACAACCGGCCAGAACTGCAGTGCCTAGCGGCAGCGCGCTTTCGTCGACCTGCATCCGCGACGAGTGGATGCCGCAGCACGAATGCCAGTCGTCACCTTCTGGAGCGACGCCCAGGAAGAACATGGCGCCGGGGACTTTCTCCAAAAGATAGGCGAAATCCTCTGCACCCATAATCGGCGTGGGCAAGTCGCGCCAAGCGGCCTCGCCCAGCGTGGCCTGCGTGACCGTGCGGCCAAGCGTTACAGCCCGCGAATCGCAGATCGTGACCGGAAAACCCGGAGTGATGGCGACTTCCGCTTCGATCCCGTGCGCCTGCGCGATTCCTTCGACTGTCTGGCGCATCAGATCGTGCAGTTTCGCGCGGTGCTTGGGCGAGAGCGAGCGCATGGTCCCTTTCAAAGAAGCATAGTCAGGTATCACATTGTGCGCTGTGCCCGCCTGTATTTGCGTGACTGTGACCACCACCGCGTCGGCGGTGTTGAAGCGGCGGGTGACCATTGTTTGCAGCGCGGTGACAATCTCTGCCGCTGCGGGAACGGGATCATGCGTGTCATGCGGCATTGATGCGTGCCCGCCGCTGCCTTTGACGACAATTTCGAATTGGTCGGCGGCGGCCATCAGCGGCCCGGGCTTGCCCGCGATAACACCATGCGGCGCATTGGGCATGATATGCAGCGCGAAGGCTGCGTCGGGCATCGGATCGATCAGCCCGTCTTCCAGCATGAAACGCGCGCCGTGGTGCCCTTCCTCGCCCGGCTGGAACATGAATTGCACATGGCCGGAAAATTCGTCGCGGCGTGCGCACAAGAGTTCAGCCGCAGCCACCAGCATGGCGGTATGCGTATCATGCCCGCAGGCGTGCATCCTGCCCGGAATGGTGGAGGCGAACTCGAGACCGGTTTCCTCCGGCATTGGCAGCGCGTCCATATCGCCGCGCAGTAATACGCGTCTGGTCGGTCTAACAGGCGGCTTGGCTCCGCTTAATGTCGCCACCATCCCCGTTGTCGCGCCGCCTTCGCGCCATTCCAGCGGCAAATGCGCCAGCGCCTCTCTCACCTTGGCCGATGTTTTGGGCGTTTGAAGCCCCAGTTCGGGTTCAGCATGAATGGCGCGGCGCAAAGCAACGATATTACCGGAAAGATCGTGCGCCGATTTTAGTAAGGCTGTGTTTGTCATGCGCGCCATTTAAACCATTTGGGCTCGCCCGTCTTGCGCATTTCTAGGGTGGAAATTGGTGCAGAGCACAAAACAATAGTGAATTCCGTGTGCGCAATGTCTAAGGCAAGCCAGTAATGACCGCTCCTGCCACCAATCCCGTGACAACCGCAGCCCAGCCGTGGCCAGATAATACTGGTGATACGGCACCCAAAGTTGGCATCATCTATAACCAGCGCAGCCACCGCAACCGGGGGCAAGACCTTGATATAGGGTCTTTGCCCAATGTTACCGTAGCCCAGCCTGCAACCCACGATGAAATCGAAATCGCGCTACAGGGGTTCCGCGCGCAGGGTATTGATTATCTAATCATTAATGGCGGTGATGGGACTGTGCGCGATGTTTTGACCTGCGCGCACGGTGTTTTCGGTGAAAACTGGCCCGATCTGGCGGTCTTGCCTAAGGGTAAAACCAACGCACTCAACGTTGATCTGGGCGCACCCACGCGCTGGACTTTGAGTGAAGCCATCGCCGCCTATGGAACGGGCCGCAGGGTAAAACGGCACCCACTTGCAGTAGAATGCGCCGAAGGAGGCCGAACCTTGCTCGGGTTCATTTTGGGAGCAGGCGGGTTCACTCTGGGTGTTCGTGCTGGTCAGGATGCGCACCGGATGGGCGCATTTGACAGTTTTGCGGTCGGGGTAACTTCGGCTTGGGGCGTGCTGCAAGGACTGTTGGGCAGCGATGACAATATATGGCGCCGAGGTGTCGAAATGACGATACGCTTAGGGAACGAGGCCAGGCCGCTCCCGCGCAGCCAATACGGCGACCCGGCGCGGCGGACAGTGATGATGTCATCGACGCTTGAAAAATTTCCGGTTGGGATCAAGCTGTTCGGCAAACTGCGAGCGGGCTTGAAGCTGGTTGTGATGGATCATCCTCGGCGGCGATTGCTGGCAGTTTTTCCGGCGATTCTGGCCGGATGGAGCCCGCCATGGCTTGCCAAAGCCGGCGTCCATTATGCCGCGGCAGAGCATTATGAGCTTGAGATCGGGGATGAGTTTATTCTCGACGGAGAGGCATTTCCGGCAGGTACTTACCGCGTGTCCAAGGGGCCGGAGCTGTCATTTGTGGTGCCATGACTGAGGGCCACGCACCGTTAAATTTGACGCAGCGGGTCGAGCAGCGCTTGCGCAGCCCGGTGCATCCGTCAGTCTCCGCCTTTGCCGCAAAGCTGGCGCAGGATGCGGGGGCCGAGGCGGCTCTTTTCTACGGCTCCAATCTCCGCACCGGCGCGCTTGACGGCGTTCTGGACTTCTACTTGCTGATGCCTGGTGCACAGCAGGAACGGATTTGGCCGAGAGTAGGCTATCACGAATGGAACCATGATGGGGTCCAGCTGCGCGCCAAAGTCGCAGTCATGGCGAGCGGTATGTTCCATAGCGCGGCGAGCGGAATTTTGCGTGATACAACCATCTGGACGCGCTTTGTCCAGCCAAGTGCCTTGGTTTGGGCGGCTGGGCCACAGGTGCAGCAGACGGTTGCTCAAAGCATCGTGGCCGCAGCAGTAACCGCGGGCCGTTTGGCCGCCGCTTTGGGGTCAATTCGCGGGACTGAGGATGAATTCTGGCGGGCACTGTTTCAGGCAACCTACAAGGCTGAGTTCCGGGTCGAGAAAGCCGGTCGCGAAAATTCCATACTGGCGCTTAATTGCGAACATTTTGACGGTCTGTTGCCCGCCATTTTGCACCACGCGGGACTAGAATTCGCGCTGGAGGGGGCGATAATCATACCTGCCCTG
>JBATLU010000405.1:0-7858 GCA_049289475.1 Pontixanthobacter sp.
TTCATGCACATGGCAAAGTCGTTAGAGAAGCCGAAGCAGGTGATGACGGGCGGGGCCCGCTGCGCGCTTTGACGGTGCGCCTCACGCCCAAGGAATTCGGCCGATTTGAAAGCCTTTAAGCGAGGAGCCTAAGCTTTTTCGTCCGCTTTGACCTGCTGCCAAAGGGCTTCTTGTTCATCAATTGATAGTTGCGAAAACTTGCCATCCGCCTTTTGTTCCATCGCTCGGAAGCGGCGTTCAAATTTGCGATTTGCCTGACGCAAGGCATCCTCGGGCGCGATCTTATAAGCGCGCACCAGATTGACCGCCGCAAACAGGAGGTCGCCTGCTTCCTCCATCCTGTCGGCGGCATCGGCGTCGGCCAATTCCTGCATTTCTTCGATCAATTTATCCGCCGGCCCCTGCGTGTCGGGCCAATCGAAACCAGTTCTTGCGGCGCGCTTCTGTAATTTTTCAGCCCGCAGCAGTCCGGGTAATGTAGTTGCAACGCCGTCCATGGCGCTTTGCGCGCCTTTGGCATTACGTTCCGCCTCCTTGATGGTTTCCCAGCGGCGTTCCTCCATTTGACCGTTTTCACCGCCGAAAATGTGCGGATGGCGATCTTCCATCTTTTTGCTGATGGAAGCGGCCACATCGTTGAAATTGAAGTGACCGACTTCTTCGGCCATTCGCGCATGGAAGACGACTTGGAACAGAAGGTCGCCAAGCTCTTCTTTGAGGTCATCCATCGCGCTGCGTTCGATGGCGTCGGCAACCTCATAAGCTTCTTCGATTGTGTATGGCACAATGGTTTCGAATGTTTGCGCAGTATCCCAATCGCATCCGGTTTCAGGATCGCGCAATTTGGCCATGATTGAAAGCAGGCGGGTGAGAGGGTCAGTCAAATGACACCCATTTATGGTAATTAGAATGATTGATAATATATATTATGTTAAATAATATATATCTGTGCGACAGGGGTGTAATCACCGGACCACATCGATCAACAGTGCGACGCCCGCAAAAATTGCGCCCCAAATCAGAACATAAACGACACTCTTACGCCAGCTTAGCCGGTAACCAGTCAAGGCAGAACCCGCGAGGATCAAAGCGCCGAGCAACCAGACTCCGTTGGCAAGCTCGGAATCGATCATGCGGCCAATTCCAAACCGTCATAACCGACAACAACGTTCTCAGGAACTTCGCTGCACAGGCTCGCGTAATCCATCGTCTTGTCCAAATGACTCAGCACAGTTTTTCCTGCACCCGTCCTGCGTGACAATTCAATCGCCATCTCAAGATTGGCGTGCGTCGGATGCTTCTTACGCTTCAGGCAATCACTAACCAAGATATCGCAGCCATCCATTAGATCGACCATTTCATCGGTTATTTCGCTGAAGTCCGTCGCGTAAACGATTGATTTGCCGTCTGCATCGAACCGGAATGCCGTGCTCTCGGTAGGTCCATGCGGCATTTGACACCACTCAACCCCAAATCCGGCGCACATACGTATCCGGTCGACCGTATCAATGCTGCAAATCGTTGGATATCCGTGTTGACCTGCAAAAATATAATCAAACCGCTGCCTGAGACGTCTGACGGTTTCGGATGATCCGTAACCGGGAATTGGGCCCTTGCGGTCAAATCTCAATACGCGAAGGTCGTCGATACCGTGGCAATGGTCTGCATGATCGTGCGTCCAGAACACCCCATCGATCCGGTCGATATTGTTGTCGAGGAATTGTTGCCGCAAATCGGTCGACGTATCTACCAGCAAACGGCTTCCAGCCGCGCTTTCAACGATGATCGAAACCCGGGTGCGACGGTTTTTGGGCTCATTCGGATCGCATTCTCCCCAGTCGTTACCGATACGCGGAACCCCGGTTGAAGTGCCGCAGCCGAGCATTAGCAACTTCATACGGCGGCTTTCGTAAAAAGCCGGAAGAAATTGTCGCTGGTCGTCTGGCTCAATTGCTCGACCGACACACCGCGCAATCCGGCCACGAATTCGGTTGTGTTGGCGACAAATGCCGGTTCGCACACCTTACCCCGGTGTGGCACCGGAGCGAGGAACGGGCTATCGGTCTCGACGAGAATACGATCAGACGGTAATTCGGCTGCAATTTCCTGCAGTTCCTTGGCATTCTTAAATGTGACGATGCCCGACAGCGAGATAGTCAGGCCAAGCTCCAACACACGGCGACCAAACTCCGCAGACGCGGTGAAGCAATGGATCAGCGCAGGGAAGGTGCCCTTCCCCAATTCGTCTTCCAGGATTTTCGCCGTATCATCTTCGGCATCGCGCGTATGGATAATCACCGGCAAGCCTGTTTCGCGCGCGACGAGAATATGCCGCCGGAACAGTGCCTGTTGCACGCTGCGGTCCGACTTGTCGTAATAATAGTCGAGACCGGTCTCGCCGATGGCGATCACTTTGTGATGATCAACCGCTTGCCTCAGCACATCAATATCGAGATCGGCGTGCTGATCGGCTTCATGCGGATGGATACCGATGCTGGCCCAGACGTCATCCTCGCGCGTCGCGGTTGCGACCACTTGTTCCCACTCGCTCTGCTTCGTTGAGATATTGAGGAAACCGCCAATACCAGCGGATCGGGCGCGCGACAAAACGGCCTGCTGGTCTTCGATCAACCCCTTATATTCCAGATGGCAGTGGCTATCGATCAGCATCAGGCTGCTTCCGTATCCGGCATATCAAGACGCGGGAAGACCGGCTCCGGCTTGTCTAACCGGAAATCGGATTCAGTCAGCGGCGAATACCAGTGGGACTGTATTGCTGCGTAATTCCGCAGTGCAGGCTCGACCCCCATTGCATCCAGCAAGCGACTGGCAGAGGCCGGCACAACCGGAAGAATGGCGGCGGCCAGTTGCGCAATGCAAATATACAGCGTCGCCAGCACAGTTTCCATGCGGTCCGTATCTGTCTTCTTCAACGCCCATGGAGCCTGCGTATCGACGTAAGCGTTGCAGGCAAAAACGGCGTTCATCCAGTCTTCAATGCCGCGAGACATCTCGAGACGCTCGAACGCTTCGGGAATGTCTTGACCAACTGCCTTTCCGACCAACGCCAGCAATTCGTTATCAGCCGGATCATGGCCATGGATAGGCGGAAGATATCCATCGCAATTCTTGAAGATCAGCGACAATGTCCGTTGCGCCAGATTGCCGAAACTGTTCGCCAATTCGGCATTGGCGCGGGCAACGATTGCCTCAGGTGAATAGCTGCCGTCTTGCCCGAATGCGACTTCTCGCATCAGAAAATACCGCAGCGTGTCGACCCCGAATTTCTCCGCCAATTCAATCGGGTCGGTCACATTCCCCAGCGATTTCGATTCTTTTTGACCGCGGTTGAGCAAGAACCCGTGGCCGAAGACCTTCTTCGGCAAGGGCAAATTGGCGCTCATCAGGAAAGCCGGCCAATAGACCGTATGGAATCGGACAATATCCTTACCGATCAGATGCAAATTGGCTGGCCAGAATTTATCCATATCGCCGTCCATATCAGGATAGCCAAGTCCGGTGAGATAATTGGTCAGCGCATCCACCCAAACATACATCACATGGCCATTGCTGCCCGGAACCTTTACACCCCAGTCAAAGCTGGTTCGCGAGACCGACAAATCGCGCAATCCGCCCGATACAAATGCGATCATCTCGTTGCGGCGGCTGTCGGGCTGGAGAAAATCGGGCGTTTCGTTGAACAGCTTCAGCAACGCATCCTGATAGTTGGACAGGCGAAAGAACCAGCTTTCTTCGACAGTCCATTCGACCGGAGTGCCTTGTGGTGAGAGCTTTTCACCGCCCTCGCCTCCAATCAGCTCTTTCTCGTCGTAATAGGCTTCATCGCGAACCGAATACCAACCTTCATAACGGTCGAGATACAAATCGCCCTTTGCCTCCATCGCCTGCCAGATGGCTTGGCTGGCGCGGTGGTGATCGTCTTCCACGGTGCGGATGAAACGGTCGTGGCTGATATTCAGCGCCGCGCACATATCCTGAAAATAACCGGACATTTCATCGGCCAGTTCGCGTGCGGTCTTGCCTTGTTCTTCGGCTTTCCGGGCCATTTTCAGGCCGTGCTCGTCGGTGCCTGTCTGGAAACGGACATCCCTGCCCCGCGCTCTTTGAAAGCGTGCGATAACATCGGCAGCAATCGCTTCATAAGCGTGGCCGATATGCGGTTTGCCATTGGGGTAGCTGATCGCAGTGGTGATATAATAAGGTTCAGACATCGGCTCATTCCCTAGGTGGAGCGGCCGATGCAAGCAAGCTGCCGATTTCGGCGACCAGCAAACCCGGATCGAAATTATAGGTTGGCGCCTGACTGCCGAGCCGAACCAGTTCGGCATGGGCATCAACAATCGCCGGATAGGCCGACGTTTGCGCGCCATCGGTCGTTTCCGCGAGCACCGAACGCGCAAGATCAATCGTTGCCTGTATACGCTCACGATTGGGACGCGCGCCAATCGCGTCGGAGAGCCTGCCGCGATAATGGAAATCGGGATCTCCCTCGCGCACAATCGTCTGCATCAGGCCAAACAATGGCCCCAGATCGCGGTCTACAAATTCCAATGCTGCACCCGGAGAGCCCGATGCGGCGACAATGGCCGCTTGCCGGGTTATTTCATCCGCTTCCGGCGCCTTTTGGGCCAGAAAACGGGCAAGATCTTCTTCAGAAACCGCCGGAAAGCGTACGATACGGCAACGTGACCGGATGGTAGGGAGCAGACGTGCAGGCCGGTGGGCCACGAGCAAAAAAAATGTCCCGATGGGTGGTTCTTCGAGGCTTTTCAGCAACGCGTTGGAAGCCCCTTTCTCCAAATCATCCGATGGGTCGATGATGATGGCGCGGCGCGATCCTAGCGTTGGCCGGGTATTGAGCCGCTGCTGCATCGCCCGGATCTGCGCAACGGCAATATTGCGCTTGGTCTCGTAAGGCTTGCCATCAGCGAGCTTTTTTTCCTCTTTTTCGTCTTTGGGTAGGCGCTGCAGCACATGAATGTCGGGATGATGCTCTGCCGGTTGGTGAATTCCCGGTTCAGCCACCAATTCCCGCGCAGCCTGCAACGCAAAGTGCATTTTCCCGAGACCTTTGCGGCCGGCGAGCATCCAAGCGTGGTGCATGCGGTCACCCGCTAGCGCCTTGCGCCATTCCTCCCAAGCCTGATCATGGCCAAGAAGTGTCACAACGACAGTCCGAAATGCTGCGCGGCGGCGGCGATGACGCGCGATTGAACGACCTCGATTGTGCCATCCCCGTCGATCACCGCAAACCTGCCAGGCTCTTGCTTGGCCATTGCTGCGAAACTCTCGGCAACGGCGCGGTGATATTCAGCACCGCGGCCGCCAATCGCATCGGATTGATCGCCATCACGGAGCGATAGCCGCTTTTCCGCAACCTGAGGCGGGACGGTGACCAAAAGAGTCAAATCAGGTTTCAATCCCGCGCTACCAACATCATGAAGCGCCAACACAGCCTCATCGCCAATACCGCCCGCACCGCCTTGATAGGCTCTGCTCGAATCAAGGAAACGGTCGCATACCACCCATTTGCCTGCAGCGATGGCTGGTTTAATGAGCTTTTCGACATGATCGGCGCGCGCGGCGGCGAACAGCAATGCTTCCGCTCTGGCGCCCCAGCCTTTTCCAGCAGGGTCGAGCAACAGCGCACGGATTGCCTCGGCTCCTTCGGTTCCGCCGGGCTCGCGCGTCAACACAGTGTCTAAACCTGCCGCTTTCAAATATTCTGCCAAAAGCCGGGCCTGGGTAGATTTGCCTGTCCCCTCCCCGCCTTCAAATGCGATAAACTTGCCCGCCATCAGTTCGACCACTTTTGGAATGCATTTGCAATGCGCTGGAAGAAATTGGCTTCTGCCACATCATTCGCCGCGACCAGAGGAACCCGCGATGTCGGAAGGCCTGCAACCTTAATCTCAAGTTCGGCCACAGTTTCCCCCTTGGCAATTGGTGCTTCCAACGGACCTTCGTAAACCAGTGTGAATGTCGGGATTGTGGCAGCATCGCGGGGAACCGCGACGATTATCGGATTGCTTGCCTTAAGCGCAACCAAGCTCCGATTCCCGTTTTGGACGCGCGCTTGACCCAGTACCGTATCGGCGCCAAACCATTGTTTGCGGTCAAATCCTTCAAACCCCCACGTGATGAGCTGCCGCGCCGCAACCCCTCTGACAGCATCACTTTCAACCGCAGCTGTGACCATCACCAGCCGTGTGTCACCGCGTTTGGCACTACCCAGAAAGCCATTACCGGCCTGATTGGTGAAGCCCGTTTTGATTCCGTCAGCGCCTGCCACCTTGCCCGAAATCGGATCGTGATTGGCCTGCGCATATCCTTTATAACGGAAGCCATCCTTGCCAAAATAGCGCGCGTATTTGTCAGGATGCCGCTCGATCAAAGCCGCCGCCAGCAATTGAAGGTCATGCGCGGTAGTAAATGTCTTACCGCCATCAGGCCATCCATTGGGCGTACCAAAATGGCTGTCATGCATTTTGAGATCACGCGCGGTGGCGTTCATTTTCGCGGTCCAATTGTCTACCGAACCGAGCGACCCTTCCGCCAGCACAATCGCGGCATCATTTGCGGAGACAGAAGTGATACCGCGCAGCAACGTATCGACATTGACCGTGTCGCCAGTTTCGAGAAACATAGTTGAACCCTTGCGGTGCCATTCCTTGCCCGCAGCGGCGCTCATCGTGAAATTCTGATCGAGCCTGATTTTGCCGGCATCGATCAGCTCAAACGCGACATAGGCGCTCATCACTTTGGTGATAGAGGCGGGTATGAAGCGGCGATCCGCGTTGCGGCTATAAAGCGTCTGGCCGGAAGTTAGATCGACCAGCAGCGCAATCGGCACATCTGCAGTTAGGGCATCCGCCTGCGAACTTAATTCGGCGGACGAAGCACTGGCGACGCCGAGCGATGCCAATGCAACTGCCGCAATGCCGATTTGTTTGAACAAGGTCGCTCCCGCTGCCGGGCGGGAGCCGGCGAATTATCCCGCAGTAAAGACGCGAGCGTCGCTATAACCTGCCGCGCGCACCTTTGCGAGTGCCGCCTCAGCCTGTCCACGATTTGCAAAGGGACCTTTGCGAACGCGGTATAGGCTTCCTGATTGCTGGACAAAGCCGTCGATTGAATCGGCGACGCGCTGTGCATTGGCTTTGCTGGAAAATGCCGCAGCCTGAATCACGAAATTGACTTTCACATCAGCCACCGGGGCGGCGATATTCGGCTTTTCGACCGGAGTGACTTTGGGAGCGGCAACGGGCGCGGCTGCAACCCGAACCGGGGCGGGTGCCTTCGATATCTGTTGTCCGCCAAGCGGGGGCAGCGGATAGGATTTGACCGCTTTCGGCGCGGTGCTGAAAGCTTGCTCGAAAGAATTGCCCGGCTTTGCCGCCTGAACAACAGCCGCTTTCGGTGCTGGCGGTGGGACAACATGTGCAGACGGTGGATTAGCCGCAGCCAGTTTTGGCGGATTTGCAGGCAATTCCTGCGCCGCGGGAACGGATTGTTGAGCCGATGCCAAACTTACAGCACCATCGACGGGCAATTTGCGTTTGAGCACTGCCAGCAACGACTTGGGCGTATCCATCCGGTCAGGAGCGGCTTCGCCCACTCGCAATTTGGAGCGGTCGCTTTCCGCGGCGTTTACGCGGCGAATCCGGATCGGTGCACTTGCACCCACTTCCAATTGCTGCCGTGCGCCAGCCGAAAGCGCAACAACGCCATGACCACTCATCGGACCGCGTCGTTCAACCCGCGCCAGAATGGTTTTACCGGTGTCGAGCGCGGTGATTTCGACATAACTGGGCATCGGCAAAGTGCGATGCGCCAC
>JBATLU010000406.1:0-1719 GCA_049289475.1 Pontixanthobacter sp.
ACGTTTATGCCACATCAGTGGCACTCAGGATTAGAGGGAACGCGGCGCAGGATGTTCCGAATGGAAGGGTGGGCTGCGTCAGAAACGCTGTACATTATGGGGTATCTGACTCTTTTACGAGCCCGCGTAATGAAGGAGCACACGACAACTGGAACTATCGGTCTAGAGATTTATGCAAGCGGTGGAGGTCACTTGCAGGTGGATTTATCTTCTGGCGCTGGCAAAACGTATATAGAGCTGACTCCGAACACGATATATAACCCAAGTTCTATAACAGCAGATAGTGGGTGGGCGTCAGGTCTGGGGAATGTATTCCAAGAAAAACTCACAATCTATTGCACAAGTTGGCCAACAGACCAGGATAGGCCAATAATCAGCCTAGAGATAGAGGCAGACCCGGCAATGCCGAGTATTTGACGGAGTAACGCATGAAGACGCTTTTGTTTCTTGCTGGTATCGGCATCATTCTTGCCGGATGTGCCAACCAGCAATACGCCGGAGTCAACTACGGCGACGTAACCCTGCCGAACGGGGAGCACTGGATCATCGCCGGAGGCAAGGACGAGACCAACGTCAGCTTCGAGGTCAAACGAGCTGACGGCACCACGGCGAAATACGTCGCGGAGAGCGCCAACGCCTCGGCGGTCATGGCCGAGATGGTCAAGCTCCAGTCTCAACAAATGCAGATGATGCAGACCCTGGTCGGCCTGGTGCCGGTGCCATAACTTAACGAGAGGACATCTGATATGAATGCAACTGAAGAACTTCTGAGCTTCTTCCGGTTTGATCATCTTCCGGTTGAACTCGCCGCCGTGGCGGAGCCCTTTGCAGATTTGGCGGCAGTCATCGTTGAGCGAACCCCGGAAAACCGGGAACGGACGGTGGCTCTGCGAAAACTGCTTGAGGCAAAAGACAGCGCTGTACGCGCGCGGCTACTTGGGTCGCCGTCGAAAGGGTAGGCGGAATAATCATGACCAATCTCGACGCTCTCAAGCGGTGCGGCGACCCTATTGAATACACAAAAGAGAACTGCCCGCCGGAAATGCTACCGCTTTTTGATTGGGAAATCAGCGAACAGACAAAGCGTGAAATTCGAGAGGCAGAGCAGAATATCGCTCTGTCTGCTCATCGGGCGCAATTCTTTTTGGTGGACTGACATGACAGCAATGCTCCTCATCTGGCTCGCCACCGCTCCTGTCGCTGACCTGTACGCGATGCGCCTTGCCTGCATCGACCACACGACGGAGTGCGACCGGGAATTTGTTGTTGCGGTCCAGAAGGAGATCCGCGCGGACATGAATGGAGAGAGGCCATGACCAGCGCCGCGTTGTCAAAGCTCGGGCTCGGCGGGTCGATCGCCTTCCTGATCCTGATCTTTCCCACGGCCTGGTTCGGGGTTATCGATATGCCGCCGGCCGACGTCTTCGCGGCCACGGTGGTCTCGCTGGCCAGCGTCATCGGCGCCTTGCTGCACTGGAAATTCCCCGGCATCGAGGGCCAGGGCAAGGAAGGCCAAAAGTGACCGGGAGGGACCGCGCCGAGTTTTGGGGGTTCATCCACGAGCTTACCGGCCTCAGCACCGACACCCCGGCCGAACGCGAGGCGGCGCGCCAAATGTTCCGCGCCGTGATCGAATTCAACAAGGCCCTCGACAAAGGCCGAGGCGCCGCCATCCGCTACACTTTCGGGCTGTTGGGCGCGGTCTCGCTCGGCCTGGTC
>JBATLU010000407.1:0-26486 GCA_049289475.1 Pontixanthobacter sp.
GATCCGTACAGCGAAACGCCCAGCCAGCCGCCGAGCGGCAGGCCAATGAGTATTACGTAGAAGATCACATGGATCGAGCGTGCCAGAATTCGTTCCCAATTCTGCATAGAGTTCGGCAGGGGAGGAACCGGATGCGCCCAGCGCCATGCCAGTCGGCCCAGCGTCAGCACCAATATGGTGATACCCAGCGCCTTATGCTGCGCCATCCACCACATCTTCTCGTCGCGGGTCACATGTTCGGCGGCATCGGCGAGGCGCCAATTGGTAATCACGGCTATCGCGATGACCCAGTGAAACAACATTGCACCCTTGGAATAACGGGATTGGTTTGCATTACCCATATCGAGACGCTCCATAGTCTTGTTTCGCGATACTTAGCACCGTATCCCATGGCAGCAAGCCAATGGCTTGAAGCGACGGTTTTCGGTGCTAGGGATTAGCAATGGCCAAGACAGCAATCATTCCCGACAAAGACGCACTGAAACGCGTCGGCAATAGTGTACGCCAGCATCTTGATGCGCACCCCAATGCGCAAAAATTGCCGACGGATAAGGCCGAAGTATACGCGGTCAGCTATTTCCTCACCGCGCCTGAATGCCAGCGGCTGACCACTATGATCGACGTTATTGCCCAGCCGAGCGAGCTTTATGACGGCACGCATCAGGATGGTTTCCGAACCTCCTATTCGGGCAATCTGGACCCTCACGACCCCTTGATGAAGGACCTTTCACAAAGAATCGACAGCGCCTTGGGGATGCCTGCCGCTTATGGTGAAGCCATTCAGGGGCAGCGCTATCACGTCGGCCAACAGTTCAAACCGCATCACGATTTCTTCCATACAGACCAGGATTATTGGAAACTGGAGCGCGGGCGCGGCGGACAGCGCAGTTGGACTGCGATGGCATTTCTCAACCCTGTACAGCAAGGCGGCGCAACCGAATTTCCCGAATTGGGCCTAAAAATCGCGCCTCAGCCGGGCGTGCTCTTGGTTTGGAACAATGCCGATGTGGACGGGGTACCCAACACCAACACGCTTCACGCCGGAACGCCGGTTGAAGCGGGTGTGAAATATGTCCTCACCAAATGGTACCGCACGCGCAGTTGGAAATGAATGCCTAAGGACAGTACCGCCTACGCAAATTCCAGTGTCACGTTTCACTATCGGCTTTTTCGGCCTTTTCCTCGAAACGCCGGAGCACGTGGTTTAACCGCTCCGACAACCGCAAGATTTCGATCTGAGTGCGAAGGTTCACCTCGTAATCATGGCGCGCGGCAATCCGGTCTTTCATGCTTTGGCGGTTCTGGCTCATCATAATCACAGGTGCCTGAATCGCTGCGAGCATAGAAAGTATGAGGTTCAGGAAGATAAAGGGGTAAGCATCGAATTCTGGAAAATCGAAATTTTTCAGTACATTGCTATTCAGCAGCATCCACGCCGCCAGCACGAACAGAAATGTGAGAATAAAGCCCCAACTGCCACCAACCGCAGCAATCCGGTCCGCGATACGATCCCCGCGAGATGCATGGGATTGGGCCAATTCATCAGCATCCGGCCCGATTAATGTACCACTGGCCACGCGTATAAGAACTCTCTGCTCTTCTGCCTCCAGTTGCTCGAATGGCCTCCCTAGCAGTTGGATTGCCATCTCTTCAGCTGATCGCCGCCCTTTCATTCGGCGCTCAATGCATCAGCAATTAACTTGCGCGAATTGGCGATGCCATAAAGCGCAAAGAAGCTGCCCATCCGGGGACCCTGCGAAGAACCAAGCAAAATTTCGTACAGAGCCCGGAACCAGTCGCGCAGATTTTCGAAACCGAATTCTTCCTGCTTGCCGATTTCATAGACTTTTGTCTGTAAATCCTCTGCCGGATAATCTTCCGGCAGGCCTGCCAATTCGGCATCAAGTGCGCGCAATGCTGCGGCTTCGTTCGCAGCAGGTGCGCGCCGGTTTAATGTGGGCGCAACGAAGTCTCGGTTATAGGCGAGCGCAGCCGAAACCATTGTGTCGACTTCAGGATGTTTTTCCGGATCTGCATCCGCCACATAATTGACAAGATAAGACCACACTTGCTCGCGGCTTGCCTCCGCACCTAGCACACCGACCAGATTGAGCAGAAGCCCGAACGAAACGGGTACTGTGTCACCGGCGCCTGGCGCATCGGGTCCGTCAATTTGCACATTGGCGCGCAGCAAGTGCCACGCCGGATTGCCCAATTGCTTGTCCAGCGGCTGCTCTGTCAACCGTTCGCGGAACTGCCAATAATCATCAACTGCGCGCGGGATAACGCCGACATGCAGTTGCTTTGCGCTTTTGGGATTGGGGAAAATGTAGAAGCCCAAACTCTCCTGCGTGCCATATTGGAGCCACTGTTCGATCGTCAGGCCGTTGCCTTTCGACTTCGATATCTTCTCGCCGTTCTCGTCGAGGAACAATTCGTAGATCAGACCTTCGGGCTTGCGTCCGCCAAGAACCTGAGCAATCTTGCCGGATTGCACGCCGGTGTCGGTCAGATCCTTGCCATACATCTCGTAATCAACGCCCTGCGCAACCCAGCGCATAGCAAAATCGACTTTCCACTGCAGCTTGGCTTGGCCGCCGAGTGCGGATTGCTCGATCACAACGCCGTCATCATCGGTGAACCGGATTATGCCAGCCTGAGCGTCGACAACCTCCACCGGGACCTGCAATACCGCGCCCGTCGTTGGTGAAATTGGCATGATCGGCGAATAGGTCGCTGCACGTTCAGCGCGCAGGGTTGGAAGCATAATGTCCAGAATGGCCTGATTATGCGCCAGAACATTCTTCAACGCATCGTCAAACTGCCCCGAATTGTATCGGTCCGACGCGGCGACGAATTCATATTCAAAGCCGAACCGGTCGAGAAATTCGCGCAGCATCGCATTGTTGTGTGCGGCGAAACTCCCGAATTTTTCAAACGGGTCCGGGATTCGGCTGAGCGGCTTGCCTAGGTTTTCTTTCAGCATCGCCTGATTGGGCAAATTGTCCGGCACCTTGCGCAGGCCGTCCATATCATCGCTAAAGGCGACCAAACGGGTTGGAGCGCCGCCGGTCATCGCTTCATAAGCCCGTCGGACAAAAGTTGTTCGCAGCACTTCCTGGAACGTGCCGATATGCGGCAGGCCCGAAGGGCCATAACCGGTTTCAAACAGCATCGGTGACCCATCAGGCTTCCCGTTAGGAAAGCGTTTGAGCAGCCGCTGAGCCTCCTGAAAAGGCCAGGCTTTGGAAATGCGGGCGGCTTCGATCAATGTACTGTCAGTCATGGCGCTGCCTTTTGCCCCTTCACCGCCGTTTCGCAAGTGCGAAGTGAATTGAGGTCATCTGTTAGCGGTTGGATACATTCCAACTTAACCAGTTTCCTATGTTCTAGCTTCACCGGAAGCGCGTAAAGTTTGCAAATTGCGCCAACTCCGGCCAGAGGATTGCAATAAGAGTATTAACCATAAATATGTACCTTCGTCTCGCCTTTCCAACCAAACGCATTGTGCTGCTTGCCGGATTAATTTTCGCGGCGAGTCAGGCTTCAAACGCGCACGCACAGGCAATTGGCGCAACCAAGATTGCGATGGCGGACATCCAATTGGGGCAATCCGATGAAACCGCGGGCGGCGTTGTCCGGCGGACAGTTCGCTCGATCGTTGATTATTCCCGCTTCCCCGAAGGTCGCACGCCCAGGACATTGTGCGTTGTTGGCCGAAGCAAATATGGGAGCCATCTTGGCGACATCGGACTTGCCAATGGTACCCGATTAAGCAGTAAGATCGTGTCCGCCTCTACCTTCGACTTCGCCGGTTGTGACATTGTCTATCTTGGACAAATGGCGATGCAGCAAATGCGTAACGTGACCTCAGCCGTGCGCGGAAAATCGGTTCTGACAATTGCAGAAAATGATCCCGAATGCCGTAGCAGATCGATGTTTTGCCTAGTATTCACTCCCAGTTCGCTTAGCTTCAAACTGGATATCGATGCCATATCACGCTCTGGCGTCCGGGTTGATCCACGTGTTCTCCGCTTGTCCAAGAGCGAGGACAGCTAATGTCACATAGCGCATCTGCAAATTTACCGACCTTGCGACAAATCCTCGCCAAAGCACACTTGCGGCTGATATTGCTAGCTGTCGCTCTTGCTGCGGTTAGTCTGGTGGTGAGCGGCACTTTGGTCATCAGAGGATATGTCCAGCGCAACCTCGATTTGACCGCACAATCCATAAATTATGTGATCGAACCTGCCATCGTATTCAACGACATTGAAGCGATTGAAGAAGGTGTGTCGTCGGTCGCGAGTATGGAAAGCGTTGACCGGATCGAGGTACTTGATGCGGACGGAAAGCGGCTGATCGAATGGCATAAACCCACAGAGGGCGTGCGGGCCAAGTTCGAAAATGCGGTGAACGGATTTTTATGGCCCTCGCCTGCAACGTCGCAAGTCACACGTTCGGGCGAAGTGCTGGCCAATATCCGTGTTTATGGCAGCTCAACGTCAATCCTCGATTACGCACTATCGGGTTTCATTATCGCGCTCGCCTGTCTCGGCCTCACCATCATCGCAACACGAATTCTTGCGCGTAAGCTGCAGGATGAAGTCATTCGTCCTTTGGAAAAAGTCGCTAATGTTGCCCATGCAGTACGAAAAGAGCGTGCGTTTTCGGAACGTCTGCCATCTGCCGGAATTGAAGAGATTGACCGGTTTACGCAGGATTTCAACGCGCTGCTCGCGGAGCTTGAGGGCTGGCATGACGGTTTAACCAACGAAAACGCCGAACTGACCCGCAAGGCGACACATGATGAACTGACCGGACTTGGCAACCGGGCTTTGTTCGAACAAGCCTTGAACAGCGGCGTCGCTTCGGCACTAAAAATGGGCGGCGCGCTCGCAGTGATTTATCTGGATGCCGATGGCTTCAAATCTATCAACGACAGTCACGGTCATGAGGCGGGCGATCTCGCTTTGCTTGAAGTTGCGCGCCGTTTAAACTCCAGCATCAGAAGCACCGATAGCGCCTATCGCCTTGGCGGCGATGAATTCGCCATTATCCTGAGCCTGCTGCACGAGCGAACCCATCTGGAATTGGTAACCCGGCGGATCGAGGATGCAATGGTAAAATCGTTCATCCTGCCCAATGGTACCGCAGTCAAACTTTCGATGAGCATGGGAATCTCGATATTCCCCGATGATGGTCAATCGCCGCAAGATCTTTTGCGGCGCGCGGATGCTGCGATGTACCGAGACAAGAACGACAAGAAAAAAACAATGAATGATGAGGGCAACAATGATTAGATTTCTAACGGTTCTGGGAGCGCTGCTGCTGACGGCATGTCAGACCGTGCCAGATCAAACCAATTTCAGCCGCGAGCAAGTCGCGACTCTTACTCAGGAAGGTTTTGTGCCGGTTGAGGAAAATTACGAATTGGGCCTGTCTAATAAAGTTCTGTTCGGGTTTGATCGAAGCGAATTGATGTCTGAAACATCGACCGAATTGGTCCGCCTGACGCGCGTATTGATGTCGGTCGGGATCGGCGGGGTAACGATTGAAGGTCACACCGATAACAAAGGCGCGAGCGATTATAATCTGGAATTGTCCAAGCGGCGCGCAGAAACCGTCAAAGCGGCGATGATTGCAGGCGGCATGAATGGCGCTACCGTTCGCACCATCGGTTATGGCGAAACCGATCCCATCGAAGACAATGCGACCGAAAAAGGCCAGTCAGAAAACCGCCGCGTAGTGATTGTGGTGACCCCTGGAGATGCCCTGCATAATTGAACATCGGGCGTAACAAGGCTTGCCACTTGTTCCACCTTCGTTCTAACGCAGAGTGATGGCTGCCCCAGTTCCCCTTCCTGCAATGCATGCGTCGCATGCAGGCACCTGGCTGCGGGATCCCAATGGCAATAGCCGGGGTGTCTCCAAAGGCGAGGCAATCATGTCCGCCGCGGACACTCCAATATTGCTGCTCAACGCTCCATTGGTGGCAACACGGCTCGGCTATCCCGATCTATCAGGGCTCGACTTACTCGAGCTCTTCGCATTTGTATTCCCCGCGCAGTTCTGTGTCCCGACGCCCAAGGGTCTGGCGCACGCACTCGGCCTCGAAGAACCGCAATCCGACGATCAGGTGCCAGCATTTCTGCAATCCGCAGCCGGTGCAATTTTGGGCATCTGCCAAGGTGACAAATGGGAGCAACGAGACGGAGCATGGTCCTCCCTTCAATCGCTGACCCAGATCCGCTGGCCATGGGCGCAAATTCTCGCGCCTTATGTCCGCAAACCAGACCAGGCCGAAAAATGGCTGTTTTCAAAATTGCCCGAATGGGAAGAAGCCCCTGAACGCCCGCAACCCCGTCAGGTGACGCTGGAAGAAAACGAGGTGGTTGCACAATTGGAACGATTAACCGGTGACGGAGCGGAGCGCCGCGAAGGCCAGCGCGCATATGCCACCGCTGCGCGCAAACTGTTTGACCCGCGCGGCCGCGAAAATGCCCCCCACGTTCTGTTGGCCCAAGCGGGAACAGGTATCGGCAAGACGCTCGGTTATCTTGCCCCCTCAACCTTGTGGGCAGAGGCATCGGGCGGGACCGTATGGGTCTCCACCTTTACCAAAAACCTACAACGCCAATTGCGCAGCGAAAGCCGCCGGGCTTGGCCCGAGTATCGCAGCGACGGTACGCAGCCAGTGGTCATCCGCAAAGGCCGGGAGAATTATCTCTGCCTGCTCAATCTGGAAGATGCGTTACAAGGTGGCTTTGGCGGTAGCGCCGCAATTCTCGCGCAATTGGTCGCGCGTTGGGCATCCTTTTCGCGCGACGGAGACATGGTCGGCGGAGATTTGCCAGGTTGGCTGGGCACCCTGTTCCAAAAGCGCGGTATTACGGCATTAACCGACCAACGCGGCGAATGCGTTTATGCAGGCTGCCCGCATTACCGCAAATGCTTCATCGAACGCTCAGCCCGCGCCTCCGCTCAGGCCGATTTGGTAATTGCCAACCATGCGCTGGTGATGATCAACGCTGCAAGGGGGCGCGATCATGCGCAGCGGCCGACCCGGATAATTTTTGACGAAGGCCACCATGTTTTCCAGGCGGCCGATTCCACCTTTGCCGCAGCATTGACCGGCGCAGAAGCCATTGAGTTGAGGCGCTGGATTATTGGCCCGGAACGCAAGAGCAAGGGCCGCCGTCGCGGTTTGGCTGCACGGCTGGCCGATGTTGCCAGCTATGATGATGCAGGCGGCGAAGCGGTCGAAACAGCGAGCAAGGCGGCACAATCATTGCCTTCCGATGGATGGCTCCAGCGACTAAACGATGGCGAGCCCCACGGCCCGCTTGAGCAATTGTTCGCAGCCGTCCGCGCACTCACCTATTCACGCGACGAAAGCGGCGGACAGGAAGCCGGCTACGGCATAGAAACCGAGGCGGCAGCTTTGCCCGGAAATTTCGTGCAATTGGCCGGTGAAGCGGAAGCTGCGCTCGTGCGAATCCGGCAACCCCTAATCAAACTGGGTCTGCGGCTCGAAGCAATACTTCAGCACGCGCCCGACTGGCTCGACGGGCAAGGCCGCGCGCGGATCGAAGGGGCGCGTCATTCGCTGGCATGGCGTGCCGATTTGCTAGCCGCATGGGAATCGCTGCTGCACCGATTGGGTGGTGCAATCGATCCCGAATTTGTCGATTGGCTCGCGGTTGACCGTTCGGAAGCGCGCGAATTTGATATTGGCATCCACCGGCGCTGGCTCGATCCGATGAAGCCCTTTGCCAAGGTGGTGTTGGAACAATCGCACGGTGTCATGTTGACCTCTGCGACACTGCGAGACGGCGAAGATTGGGACAGTGCGATTGCGGCCAGCGGCACGCCGCATATCGAAGTAGAGCCGCAACTTTCCTCCGCCGAAAGCCCGTTCGATTATGCCAACCGCGCAGAGGTGCTGATTGTTACCGACATCAAGCGCGGTGATTTACCGGCCCTTGCTGGTGCCTATTCGCGATTGATCGAGGCGGCTGACGGCGGCGTATTGGGCCTGTTTACCGCAATCCGGCGATTGCGCGCAGTGCATGGCCGCATTGCCGACCGACTGGCGCGTGCCGGGCTGCCTTTGTTTGCGCAGCATGTCGACCCGATCGATACTGGGACTTTGGTCGACATTTTCCGCGATGATCCGCGCGCTTCGTTGCTGGGTACAGATGCCTTGCGCGACGGTGTCGATGTGCCGGGCGAATCGCTGCGCTGCGTTGTGATGGAAGCCGTACCCTGGCCCAAGCCCAGCATTCTGCACCGCGCCCGCCGCGCCGCCAACGGCGGCAGCAATTATGACGACCGGATGATTCGCGCGCGTTTGGCGCAGGCGTTCGGCAGGCTGATTCGCAGCAAGGATGACAAGGGCCATTTCATCGTCCTGTCATCTGCTTTCCCCAGCCGGTTACTGAGCGCATTCCCGAAAAATACACCCGTTATTCGCCTGACGCTCGACGAGGCTTTACAACGGGTCGCAGAAGGTGTTTCGAGTTCTCAGAATTTTTCGCCGTCCGTAACAACCATCCAATCCGAGGACAGTCTGAACCCGTGAAGACACTAGGTCTCCTGCGCCACGCAAAATCGGATTGGGATGATATCAGCACGCGCGATTTCGATCGCGGCCTGAATGATCGCGGGCGTAGGGGCGCAAGATTGATCGGCCAGCATATCGCAGACTATGGCACTGAATGGGGCAAATTGCTCGCAAGCTCTGCAGAGCGCGTGCAGCGCACGATCGAAGCCGCTCTGCCAGATATGGAGGCCATTTCGGACAAGCGGCTTTATCTCGCCAGCGTTGATACGATTATCGAAGTAATTCAGGAATATGCCGGGGACGCGGACAGTGTCTTAGTGGCAGCGCATAATCCCGGGTTACAGGAAATGTTGTTTGCGCTGGTCCCGCCATCGGGCGAAAATGCCCTGTTCGATGAAGCGGCAACCAAATACCCCACCGCCAGCTTTGCGGTGCTCGAACTCAATATCGATGATTGGACTGATCTTGCGTCCGACTGCGGACGTTTGGTGCATTTCAAACGTCCGCGCGATCTTGATCCCGACCTCGGGCCAGAACATTAGTCCAGCACGAGCCGCGGCCCATTCCCTCCTGCTGCGACATGATCCTCCTTGTTGTAAAGCTGGCATTTTGACAGGCTGAGGCAACCGCACCCAATACACCCGTCGAGCCGATCCCGCGTGCGCTGCAGCTCGGCAATTTTACGGTCGAGCTGTCTGCGGATTGACTCGCTGATTGCCTTCCAATCACGCGCATTGGGTGTGCGGCCTTGCGGCAATTTTGCCAGTTCCGTCTCGATATCTGCCAAGGCAAGCCCGAGCCTTTGCGCGATCATGATGAAGCTCAGCCGCCTTATATTCGAACGCAGAAATCGCCGCTGATTACCGCCGGTGCGCATTGAATGGACCAGTCCCTTTGCCTCGTAAAAACGGATCGAGGAGACCGATAGCCCGGTTCTGCGCGCAAGATCCCCAATTTGGAGAAAGTCATTTTTAGACAGAGTTTTGGGCATCGGCCACCTCAAGTAATTTAGAGCTTGATCTCAACTTAACTTGAGGTTGCATAATCGGCAAATCAAATGATTCGCGGCCGCAGGAACAGACACCTCTGGCGGCGCCACACACAGGAGAATATCATGGCACTTGCCCGTATCGAACATGTCAATTTGACCGTTACCGACCCGCAGCGGAGCGCCGCGCTTCTCAAGGAATTGTGCGGCTGGCACATTCGCTGGGAAGGCCCGTCGATGAACAATGGCTACACAATCCATATTGGCAGCGATGATGCCTATCTAGCGCTCTATTCAAATGTCGATGCGAAAGGCGGACATGGCAAAGGAGCGCCGCTCAACCATGTCGGCCTGCAAGTTGATGACCTCGACGCTGCCGAACGGATTGTTCTCAAGGCAGGCTTAACAACCTTTAATCACAGCGATTACGAACCCGGACCGCTCAGCTTCTACTTCTTCGATTGGGACGGCATCGAATATGAAATCGTCGAATACCAGTAAACGCTTTCACCCCTAGAGCAAGTTCGCCTGACTTTGCTTCGACCAAGGCTCGGTGGTTGGGTCAATCACCAAACCGCCACTCCACGGCTGGCACAGCGCCATTGCTGCATTCACATCTGCTCCAAGCCATTGGTCATAATGTTCTGGAGCGAGGATGACCGGCATCCGGCTGTGGATCTGCGCGGCATCGCCGGAAGAACCAACCATTACCATCGAATAGACATTGCCCCATTCTTCGCTGCTGCGCCACACGCCTGCACAGGCAAACATATCCGTCTGTGGCATGGACATCCACGTCCGCGTCATCGAACCCCGTTCGCCCTGAGCTTCTGCCCATGCGGAAATCGGGATCAGGCAGCGCCGCTGTTCAAAACTCGGCCGCCAGAAATAGCCATGCAATTTATCAGTCCGCGCGTTATTGACCGGTTTGGGCTTGAGCAATTGACCATTGGCGCCCTTGCGCGAGAGTGGAAACCCCCAAGTCATCGAACGCAATTTCGCGTCCGCAATGACCAGTCCGGGATAACCGGGATATATCTCGGCCGCTATGTTGGTGCCATGCGCAGTGCTCTCCGCATCAAACCATTTGCTTACCTCATCGGTAGTCTTGGTCATGCGGTAGAGGTTGCACATCGCCGCTTAGGCCCCAGCATTGCCGACGACAAAACACGCCGCCGCCATCAGCGCGCCAGACCAGCGGTTCGCTCGGAACCGGTCAAGCGGATTTGCCGGATCTTCCAGATCGAGCGTGGCGACTTGCCACAGCAGATGCGCTGCCACTGGAATCAAGGTGAGCAGCGCCACCCAATCGTGGCGAAGAAGCCAAAAGGAGAGTCCCCACAGGCACATTGCCATTCCGTAGAAGCTTGCCACCCCTACCCTGACATTGCTGCCAAGCCGCAGGGCAGAGGACCGGATACCGACAATTGTATCATCTTCACGGTCCTGCAGTGCGTAGATCGTATCATAACCGATCACCCAAAACGCAGACCCGAGATACAGCGCCAGCACTGCTGCGAAATTGTCTAGCCGCAATTCGGTCCATCCGACCAGCACGCCCCAAGTAAACACCAGTCCGAGCCAAGCCTGCGGCCACCATGTGATCCGCTTCATGAAGGGATAGGCTGCAACCAAAAGAAGGCTGCATAGAGCCACAATCTGCGCCGTCAGCGTCAATTGGACCAGGACCAACAACCCAACGCCGCACAGGATCAGCAGCCATATCCAAGCGGCCTTGCGTGAAACCCGCCCGCTCGCGACCGGGCGCTGCGCCGTCCGTGCGACTTGCCGGTCCAGATCGGCATCGACAATATCATTATATACGCATCCCGCGCCGCGCATCGCGATGCTGCCTAGCAGAAACCACAGCACCAGTTGCCATTGAATGCCAGCGCCAGCCAGCCACACCGCCCAAGCGCAAGGCCAGAACAACAGCCACCAGCCAATCGGCCGGTCAAACCGTGCAAGCTGCGCCAAGTCGCGGGGCAATTGCGGCAAGCGCGCGATCAGCCCGCGATGCTCCGTATCGGGCACAATCTCTGCCGCAGCGAGGTCGCTTGGCTGGGTCTGCTTGGTCATTCTGCTGCAACCCGCCATCCATGCCAGCAAAGCACCAGCATGATTGAATTGCCGACAAAATCCAGCAGCCCAACTTCTGAAAGCAGCGGAACTTGAAAATAGAAATACCAGTTGAACGCAAAGAACGGTAGTAGCGCCATTCCATAGACAAGATAGGTAAGTTTTCTGAACCGCGCCGTCAGCGCCACAATCCCGAATAGGCAAGCCTGCGCCCCGAAACAGCCGATGGCAAACGCTGCAAGAAAATCATCGCTCTGATATGCGGGCCGGATTGCCAAGGCAATCACCGAAGAAGGGAGCAGCAGGCACCACCCCCCGAGCGACAAGAAAACGGCGGCAATCAGTCTTTGGGTGGTCAAAGCGGACATAAGCTATATCTAGCGGCAGCGCGTCAATCCGTCTAATACTTGATGGATGCCCGCCACACCCGCCTGGCCGCCCAGAAACGCCCCCCGCCTGTTTGTCGAACATTCATTGTCTGATGGGGCACCGATCTTGATCGACGGAAATCAGGCGCATTATCTGGCCAAAGTCATGCGCATCACCGCCGGTGACACGCTTATCCTGTGCGATGACCAAACCGGTGAATGGAGCGCGGTGGTCAGCGCCGTTGAGAGGCGCTCGGTCGCGGTGACAGTGTCGCGCCAATTGCGGGAACGCGAACAGGTACCCGATCTGTGGCTCTGCCCTGCGCTGCTCAAGAAAGACCGGTTTGACTTTGTTCTCGAAAAGGCCACCGAGCTAGGCGTCAGGCGGATTGCACCGATTGTTACCCGGCGCTGCGTGGCGGATAAGCTTAATGCCGAACGGGCTAAGTCCATCGTCACCGAGGCGGCTGAGCAATGCGCAAGGACCGCGCTGCCGGAGCTGGCTAGTGTGGTGAAATTTTCCCAATTGATCCAAGATTGGCCGGCCGATCGCACGCTGTTCTTCGCCGACGAGATGGGCGGCATGGACGCGGTGAAGGCATTTTCGACCCATGCCGGACCCGCGGCCCTGATTACCGGGCCGGAAGGCGGGTTTGACGACGCCGAACGGGAAATACTCTTAGCACAAAACAATGTTGTACCTATCACCCTCGGTCCCCGGATTTTGCGCGGTGAGACAGCAACAATGGCTGCTATCTCCTTATGGATGGGTGTGGCCGGGGATTGGGCAACCGAGGGAAAGGCAAATGCATAATCTTTTGTCTGGTAAGCCGCCGCTAGGTTGCCTAACGCAACTGACATGAGCACGCGCGACACCTCCGAACTCGAAGATCCAATCATCGAGAGCCGCGACCAGTTGGTCGCCCCCATGCAATTGGGCGAAAAGCCCAAAGACGCATGGCGCATCGGGACCGAGCATGAAAAGCTTGTCTATAAGCGCGGTGATTTCCACGCCCCATCCTATGACGAAGCATGCGGCATCCGCGATATGCTCATGGCGCTACGCCAATTCGGGTGGGAGCCGGTCGAAGAAGGCGGCAAAGTTATTGCCTTGCGCGGTGAAGATGGCGCCATTAGCCTCGAGCCAGCGGGCCAGTTGGAGCTGTCGGGCGCGCCTCTCGAAAATCTTCATCAGACTTGCGCGGAAACGGGCCGTCATCTGGAACAAGTCAAAGCCATCGGCGAGAAATGCGGTGTGGGTTTTCTTGGCCTGGGCATGTGGCCCGACAAGACCCGTGCAGAACTGCCGATCATGCCCAAGGGCCGATACGACATCATGCTGCGGCATATGCCGCGCGTGGGCTCGCTCGGACTGGACATGATGCTGCGCACTTGCACCATACAGGTGAATCTCGATTATTCATCCGAAGGCGATATGGCGAAGAAATTCCGCACCAGTCTTGCGCTTCAGCCGCTTGCGACCGCGCTTTTCGCCAATTCACCTTTCACAGAGGGTAAGCCCAATGGTTTCCTCTCTTACCGCAGCCACATCTGGTCGGACACCGACCCACATCGCACCGGAATGCTGCCTTTCGTGTTCGACAGCGACTTCGGCTACGAACGCTACGTCGACTATATGCTTGATGTACCGATGTATTTTGTCTTCCGCGACGGTAAATATATCGACGCTGCTGGCCACAGTTTCCGCGACTTCTTGAAGGGCGAACTGGCAGTGCTTCCGGGCGAGAAGCCGCGTCAGGGTGACTGGTGGGATCATCTGTCCACGGCGTTTCCCGAAGTCCGCCTCAAAAGTTTCCTTGAAATGCGCGGTGCCGATGGCGGACCATGGAACCGTATTTGCGCCTTGCCCGCGTTCTGGGTCGGAATATTATACGATCAAACCGCACTCGATGCTGCATGGGATCTGGTCAAGGACTGGACGATGGAGGAACGGGAAACCCTGCGGAACGCGGTACCGAAAATGGCGCTCGATGCTCCTATTCCCGGTGGACGGATCTTGCGCGATCTGGCCAAAGAAGTCCTCGCCATTTCGCGCGCAGGTCTGAAAGCCCGCGCACGGCTCAACACTGGCGGCGACAATGAAACCGGTTTCCTCGAAACGCTTGATGAAATTGTTGCCAGCGGCAAAGTCCCCGCACAGCGCCTGCTCGACATGTATCATGGCGAATGGGCGGGCGACATAAAACGCGTCTACGAACACAGTTTCTAACCGGAGTATTTGCGATGATTTTGGTAGTTGGCACGGTTGAATTGCCCAGCGGCGGGCTCGAGAAACTTCTTCCGGCCGCAGCGACGGTCATCGGCGAAACACGCAATGAGGACGGCTGTATCCGCTATGCTTACGCGCGGGATATTCTCAATCCAGATTTGATGCATGTTTCCGAGGCATGGCGTGATCTGGATGCCTTAATCGCGCATTCCAAGACCGAGCATATGAAAATCTGGGGTGCTGCGGTTGGCGAAGTGGGCGTTATCAAGCGCGATCTCAAGCGCTATGACACCGACGAGGGCATCGCGATCTGATTATTCGGCGGGGTGTAAAATCTGCCGCTTGGACCGGATGCGATTTTTCAGCGCACTGAGGCGGCTGGTGAGTATGCCGTTCTCTTCCATCCAAGCGTGATATTCGCGGTATTTCGCGTCCGCTTGCAGCAGATGCGCCTCTTCTGTCTTCGCACGCCAGAAATAGATCGCGCTGACAACGCCAAGGAAGAATGTGTTACGCACCACGTCAACCAGCGACCCGCTGGTCACAAGAAATGGCATGGTCGCGCACCACCAGAACAGATTCTTGGACACATAGGCTGGATGCCGGGTAAACCGGTAAGGGCCGTTGGTTATGACTCCGCGGTAGGTCAGATTGGAAAATCGGATACCGAAGGCGATGGTTGCCCAGGCATAGATACCGGTGAGGAAAATCAGCCAGAGCGCCCATAGATAGAGCATCAGATTATTGCCTTCGAACCAATGCGCCCATCCAGGCGTATTCACCTCGTAAGCGAGCACACCGAGATGCCCGTTGATATTGCCCATAAAGGCAAAGACCACCGGCGGGTAGCAGATCAGTGCAGCGACCCAGCCTGCCAGAAACGGGTTGCCGCTGCGGATATGAGCGTCGAGCGGACGCATCGTAACCAGATAGCCGACCGTGCCGATTTGCACATCAATGACAAATAACAGGCCGATCAGCGTCCAGCCGAACCGTGCCGGATCATTCACTATATTGGTCAAATCTGCATTGACGACTTCGCTAAAGCCCCCGGGCAGTATCGAAATCATAAACGCGCCGAAGAACCCTTTGATAATCCACGCGCGCCAATGTTTTTTTACCTCTGCGAAATCATAGGCTTCGCGGCCCAGTAACATGGCACCAAAATGCCAAGCATGATCGCGCGGATTGACCATTACCCGGTCGAGCCAGACAACATAGGGAACCGAGAGCAGGAACAAAGGCACCGCAGCGAAGCCGATAACTTCCATGGCGAACAGATATTGCCCCTCCCAATACCACCGCGCCACGCAATAGAGGAAGCCGAGGATTGCCCAGGTCGCATAGAGTCCGGTCAGTTTGACGCGCGAAATCTCAAGAATCTCGACAATTGGCCGCGGTTTATCCCAGTTGATGCCCGTTGATGGACGGCGATGGACCTTTTCAACCCATACAGACCAGATGATCATCGGCACGCTGGTAAACAGCAGCGCGAGCAAAGAAGCATAGGGGCCCGACATCGGTTGACGCGGACCGGGCAGGTCGAACGTCTCGGCGATAAATGGATAGTTGCGGCAAAAGCCAATCCACACGAACAGACCGAGCAAGCCAATCAAGCCAACCCATGGTGAGACATCGCTTTCGGGCAGGTTTGAACCCGCCGAAATGTCAGTCCTACTGCTTTGCGTACCGCTCATCCTCCCGCGAATAGACGCAAAGGGTTAATACGGTGGAAACACCTGTAAAATCCGGCCCAAAAATTCGAACGCGGTTATCTTACCGATAGGCGTGGATCGTGCCATCATCGTCGAGGATATACATCGTCTGATTGGCGACAATCGGCGCGAGCGAAACCGGCGCCTTCACATTGCCATAGAGCGCCGCCGACCCTTCTGCGGGGCTTAGCTTGTAAATCTCGCCCTGAGAGCTCGCCACCCAAAGATTATTTCCCGCAAGAACAGGTCCGGTCCAGAAAATCTGGTCCTTCTTATCTTTGGGCTTACGATACTCAGCGAGCTGGGTAATCCACCGCACCTTACCCGTTGCGCGGGCGATGGCGAGCAAGCGCGCATCGTCAGTCAGCGCGAAAATCCATTCACCGGCGATTGCCGGAGTCGAGATACCAGCAACACGGATTTCCCAAATACGTTGCCCGGTCACGAGCTCATAGGCTGCCATACGGCCTCCCTGCCCAAGCGCATACACCCGGCCCTGATCGATAATCGGATCGGCATCGATGTCATTCAGTGCGCCGACCTCGGTCGAAATTGATGTCCGCGCCAAGGCATCAGCCCACAATACGCGGCCGTTTTCATAGCGGTAGGCGGAGAGTTCGCCCGAGCTGTAGCCCGCGATCACTGTGCCTTGCCCAGCAGCCGGGGCCGCAACCCCGAATACACCCGCTTGCGATGCAGATCCCGATTCCTGCCACTGCAGCGATCCATCGGCAACGTTCAGCGCAAGTATTTTGTTATCCTGAGTCATCACAAAAGCGCTGTTGAACGCTACGGTCGGAGATCCGCGCAGCGGACCGGCAGGGCGAACCTTCCAGATTTCATTGCCGGTTTCAGCGTCGATCGCGGCGACTTCGCCAATTCCGTTGGTCGCATAGACACGTCCGCCGTTGAAGGTCGCGCCGCCGCCAAAGGCTGAAGCTTCCAAATCGTCTGCGACCTTCATCTGGTAAGTCCAGCGCCGTGAACCGCTTTGTGCATCAAACGCGCTGACCACGCCGTCGGTACCAACCGCAACCATCAACCCACCGCCAACAATCGGCGATGCAGCAAGGCGGCGGCGGTTGGTCGAGCCTGCAATCTGCGCGGTCCAAACCTGCGACGGACTATCCGCCAAGGAAACATGCCCGTTTGACTTGCTGGCGTTGCCGCCAGCCTGCGCCCATTCAGCATTCGCCTGTGCGGGCGGAATAACCACCGAAATACCGGCCAAGGATGGATCAACCACCGCACCGCTTTCGATTCTCGACAGCACCGGAACACGGTCACCGATTGTCGGCGTCGTTTTGGGGCCTTTGCCCGCGAACAATCCGCAGGCGCTGAGGCTGCCCATCAATGAGATAACGAGCGCGGTGCGTGCGACGGTTGAAATGTGCTTACCAATCATAGGGTCAGATTGTCCTGCTTCTTAATCAGGCCGAAAACGGCCCGTTGAATGTACTTCCGGTCTATTGCTGCGTCGGGGCGTCGTTTCTCGCCCCTGATTCCTTGAGCAATTTATCAACGTCTTCAATCGCATCCACGCCCAGCAATCCGGCCATGTCGCGCGCTCTGCCGCGCAAGCTGTCGGGCACATCTTCCGATTTGGCAATCGACGCAAACAGAGTGCCCGCTTCCTTGCGCTTGCCCTGCTCGACATAAGCCATCGCCACCATTTCACCAGCACTGCCGAAATAGGCATTCCCAGGAACGGCCAATGGTTTCAAACGAGTGATAATGTCTTCCGGCTTACGGCTGTCGAAAGTCGTAGCAATTTCTCGCACCGTCGCCAGATCGCGCATCGCCTTGGGGGCGCCGTCATCTGCTGCTACAGCTGCGTAAATTTTCGCCGCCTCGGCTGGCTTGTTCTTCTCAAGCGCGATGCCCGCTTGCAGCAGTGCCGCCGCTGCTTTCGCGCCAGCATCTCCGTCTGTCGCAACAGGCGCAAGCGTTGTTTCGGCGGAATCGAGATTGCCTGCGCCCACTTGATCAAGCGCGCGCGTCAAAGTTTCCGACTGTTCTTCGAGCGGACCTTCACGGCTTGGCACCCAGTAGAACAGATAGACCGCAAATGCCGCCAGGCCCGCAACCACCACACCCAGCAATGGTTTTCCATATTTGGCCAGAAAATCTGACAGTTCGTCTTGGCGAACAGCTTCATCCACCTCGCGCATCAGGACTTCTTCCTGTGACGCGCCAGTGTCTTTGCGGTTGCCGCCTTCAGCCGGCAAATTGTTAGGGGTTTTTGGTGTCAGAGCCACTGGTGGCGCATCCGTTCTGTAAAAATTGATATGATTGTGCGTCTTTAGACGATGGGCGCGCTGATGCAATTCATGAATGCCATGCTGTCCCCCGCAGGCTGAACACCGCGTTAAGCAGTGTTTACAGCAGCGGCTAGATTTTGAATTCGCCGAACAGCTTGGGTTCGGGCCGCCCCATAGCGGTGAAATAGGCCCGGCGGTAGGCCGATATCATCACTTTTTCATCGAATTCCGCCAGTGCCTTGACCCGGTTGGCTTCGCCAATCTCGCTGCGCAATTTATCATCCGCGGCAAGCATTTGCAGCGCATTTGCCAAGGCCTGTTCGTCGCCTGCGGGACCAATGAATGGCTGATTAGGCGCAGCGACCATTTCGGAAATATCGCCAACCGCAGGTGCAACGACCGGTCGCGCAGACGCCATCGCTTCAACCACCGAGATCGGAAATTGTTCGGTGTCAGAAGAAAGCGCAAAAATATCAAACAGACCGACAAATCGTTCGGGCTTGGCCGCAAAACCGGCCAGCACAACGCGGTTGGCCAGACCTAGCCGGTCTGCTTCCGCTCTGATTGCGTATTCTTCCGGCCCCTCGCCAACGATAATGAGATTCCAATTGTCGGGCAGACCGGCGAATGCCCGCACCAGTCGCGGAATATTCTTAACCCGGCGAAGCCCCGCCAGCATTCCAACCCAGCGCTCGCCCTGCAGTTTGACGATACCGGGCAATGCATCGGGCTTGGGTTGACCAGCAAAGGCCCGCACATTGATGCCGTTGGAAATTCGTTTAACCCGTCCCATCGGCTGCTGCCAGGTTTCGAGCGCGATTTCTTCCAATTGTTCCGACGGCACGATCAGTCCGCTTGACCGGCCTAGCGCGATCCTGCGGTAAAGATTGCGCATCGGCTTCAACCGTGTCTGCTCGTCCTCATTGAAACCGTCCTCATGATGGATCAACGGAGGAAGGCGCAATTTCTCGCTGAACAAAGTATGCGCCATTACGGCATCCATAGCGCCCCAATTGTAGGTCAGGACCAGATCATATTTGGCCATCACCTTGGCGATACTGTGCAGCCTGCCGAACGATGGAAAACCTTTGAGCGATGGGAACTTCTTGGGGTAATTGACTGGCACAGTTGAAGAAATAAGTTTGGCAGCCTCCATCCGCTCCGGCACCGCGGAGACAATCGAATGGCGCACATTTTTGCCAAAGGCATTGATCAACTGGACGCAGCGGATTTCCTTTCCGCCCGCAGCAAAGGTAGAATGGAGATGGAGGAAACTGGGCGAACCGCTTGCCGTCTTGCTCATCAGACCTGTGCCAGCAACTGCCTGATCGCACCGACCGCTTCTTCCACCTCAAGCAGGGGAGCATGGCCGATATTACCGATGGTAACCGCCCGGGCTTCAGGCACGCGCCGCTGCATTTCAGCCAGCGTATCTGCGGTCAATAAGTCGGACAATCCACCGCGGACTATCAAGAGCGGGCGGCCAGCCAGTGCCTCGAATGCTGGCCACAAGTCCGGCGGCGCGGCACCGTCATCCTGCTGGAACGGCTCGGCAATGGTCATGTCATAATCGAACGCGATTCGACCGTTTTGCTGCACCACCATCCCGCGTTTGGCCATTTCGAGCCAATCTTCGAGTTCGAATTCGGGGAAAGATTCATGGTGGGTTTCAGCGAGTGACCGCGCAGCATGCATCCACGATGGAAAGTTCCGCCCTTGACCGACATATTCGCGGATACGGTCAATGCCTGCCAGATCAACCACCGGCCCGATATCATTGAGCACTGCGGCTGCTATTCTTGCAGGGTTCATCGCGGCCATTAACATGGTCATTAGCCCGCCGAGCGAGGTGCCAATGGCTACGAAGCGTTCGATCCCCTCCTGCGTGAGCAATGCCTCGATATCGCCGACATATGTCAGCGGATTATAGGTAGCGGAATCCTTGGCATATTCGCTTTCGCCTCGTCCGCGCATTTCAGGAACAATCACCCGCCATTGGTCGGACAATTGTTCTGCCAGATCGGCAAAATCGCGCGCATTGCGCGTCAATCCATGCATGCAAAATATCGGCGGCCCGGTTTTTCCGGCCTCATTGCGCGCGGGATAGTCGCGGAAATGAAGCTTGAGACCATCAGGGCTGGACCAGAAACGGTCGGTGTACATGGTTTCCATGTTGTTTCGGTAATTCCCTCTTGCGAATCTGCACCCGCGGCGGCGCACAATCAATCGGCAGTCACTATCGCGTGAAGCCGCAACAACCGCAAGATGCGCGTATCAAGAGCGTTCCATGCGTCAGGCCCTTACAACTAGCGCCCGAGCATCGTCATTTGCAGTGTCGATTTTCAAAACCCAACACAATTATTTCGCAGGGGCTGCCCGCATTTCGACAGGCTGAATGTCGATCCCGTAGAGCTTCCACATTCCCTGTTCCCACTGGAAATACATTTCAAACCCGATCGAAACCGGGCGAAGCTGGAAGATGCCTTTCACTTGGAATACGCCTTCCTCCAGCACCTGCGGCGCCTCGGTATAGGTTGGCGGTACAAGGAAGGCATTGGACAGGTCGATTTGCGACTTGCGCAGGCCGGAGAATATCTCTGCCAGACGCGCCGCATTGTTCTGGATCTGGAAACCTTGCGAGGAAATATCGCGCAGGACCGAGTAATTGCCCGACCGGTTGGCATGGTCCACCGCAGCAATCGTCGACCAGATCAGTTTGGAGAGTTCGATCTGGCTTGGCGTTGGCCTGAGCGATGGCGGAGGTTGGACAGTTGGCAGGGCCTGCTGCGCTGCCGCCTGCACCGGAGTGAGGCAGACCGACATCGCCGCGAATAGCAGATATGCCGGGGCACGAAAAAATGCCGGGGCACTGGGCCCCGGCATGATTTTGGTGTTTGTGATCATGGTCATGATCAACAGTGTAGCGACTTACCAGGCAATCTGGAAGCCACCGCGTGCACCGACCGATCCGCTGTCGAAGCCAACCCCGACACCTGCCGAGAACGCAGCGTTTTCGCTGATCCGTGCAGTCATCGCGATGGTGCCTGCGCCTTCGTTTTCGTAGTAGCCAACGCCGCCCGACAGAGCGAAGTTGGTATCACCCGGAAGCATTGGCGATTCCATCGCCAGTGCCATGGCGACACCCTCGTTTGCCCGCTTGATCGACGCCCGGTTTGCAGCTGTTTCACCAAACAGAGTGTTGATCTGCGCGGTGTGGTTAGCAGTCAGGGTTTGCAGCGATGCGATGTTGCTTGCGTTGGTGGCAATCGCGGTACGGACAGTCGGGTCACGACCGACAACACCGTTGGAGTCCACTGTCATCACATCGGTTGCACCGGTTTGTGCGGCCGTGCTCGAAGCAATCGAACCAATTCGTACCGAACTACCCGAACCGCCCAGAGTGACCTGATTGGCTGCTGTGGTGGTTGCCCCGAAGCCGACTGCGGTCGAACCGGCGAAGCCAGCCGATGCGCTTTGGCCCAGAGCAGTGGCTTGGAAGCCCGCTGCCGAAGCTTGACGACCCAGAGCAGTTGCCTGCCCGCCAGTCGCCGAGGCCTGCCAACCGAATGCCTGCGCACCCACGCCGCTAGCAACCGATTCACCGCCGATGGCCGTGGAGTGGAAGCCGGTGGCCTGTGCCGCATCACCGATTGCAACAGCATCTTCATCCGATGCCACCGCGAGGTTACCGACAGCGGTAGAGGTCAGTGCGGTTGCCCGAGCTCCCTCGCCGACAGCGGTTGAACGCTCGCCCGAAGCCGCCGAAAGGTGGCCCAGTGCGGTTGCCCGAACGCCTGTCGCTGCTGCCTGCCAACCGTACGCCGAGGTACCGGCCTGCGTTGCCTGCGATTCCGAACCGACCGAAGTCGAATTCAGACCCGAGGAGTTGGCTTGATCACCGATGGCAACCGCATCTGCGCCGGTCGCCTGTGCCAGTCGGCCAACTGCGGTTGATGTAGATCCGCTTGCAACCGTATCAACACCGACCGAGACTGCACCAGCCCCGCTTGCAGTGTTGAATGCACCGATCGAAACAGAACGGTCACCCGTTGCAGCCGATTGGGCACCGAATGCTGCAGTGTAATCTGCGGTTGCGGCCGAATCTCCACCGACTGCCGTTGCCCGATCACCTGCCGCAGAAGACGCGCGGCCAACTGCTGTATTGTTCAGGCCGTTGGTGTTGGCAAAACCGCCGATAGCGACTGCGCCTTCTCCGTCAGCCTGCGATCCGTTGCCTTGCGCGATGCCATAAAGGCCCGTTGCATCGGCATCTTCACCCACCGCGACCGAACGTTCACCGCTTGCATCAGCCAGATGGCCCAGCGCTGTCGAGCGGACGCCCGTAGCGTTGGCCTGCCAACCGAACGAAGACGCTCCGGCCTGCGTTGCAGTGCTTTCCGAACCGACCGAAGTCGAATTCAGACCCGAAGCATTCGCCAGCTGACCGATTGCCACTGCATCGGTGTTGCTGGCACTTGCTTGACTGCCCAAAGCAGTGCTGGTGTTGCCCGAGGCAACCGAACCCACACCAAAGGCGCTCGATCCCGTGCCGCTGGCTGTTGAGGTGCGGCCCGCTGCGATCGATTCGACGCCGCTTGCAACCGACAATTGGCCGATGGCGGTCGAACGGTCTGCTGAGGCAATAGCAGAATCGCCAACCGCAGTGCTCAGGCCGCCCGCAGCAACGGACAGACGGCCCAGCGCTGTTGAACTGCCACCGGAGGCTGTTGCGACGCTACCAAACGCGCTCGAACCGCTGCCCGAAGCCGTGGCCAGATAGCCCGACGCATTGGACGCCGAACCCGAAGCTGTGGCGAAGGTACCGTAGGCGGAGGAAGAATTGCCGCTCGCAACCGAACTTGCACCGGTTGATGTCGTGTTGACATTGGATGCAATCGCACCGTTACCCACTGCTGTGCTGTTAACGCCGCTAGCGGCACTGAACTCACCCAGAGCTGATGCTTGGGCAGCATTGGCAATCGCGCCAGCGCCATAGGCTGCAGTACCTGCACCGATGGCTGACGATCCCGCACCAACCGCCGTCGAGCCATTGGCAACAGCGCCATCACCGATCGCAACCGCTCCGGTCGAGATGGCCTGCGAATTGCGGCCAACTGCAACTGTTCCTTCAGCGGCTGCTTGCGCAGCTTGCCCGGTTGCGACCGAGCCAAGGCCACTTGCATTCGATAACAAACCGTTTGCAACTGAACCATCTGCACTCGCTGCTGCGCCTGAACCGATAGCCACAGCATCTGTTCCACTTGCGGTGGTATTTGGTCCGGCATTGCTGCCGCCAATTGCCACCGCGCCATCAGCAATGGCTTGGCTCAAACCGCCAAGCGCGATTGAGTTAAAGCCCGTTGCATTGGAAATAGGACCAATCGCCAACGCACCGGCATTGCTGGCATTCGCCAAACGACCCAATGCAACAGCCGATCCGGCAGATGCTGACGATTCAACACCCAGCGCCGTGGACCCAAATCCTGACGCGTTCGCAGAAGCGCCATTTGCAGTGGACTGGAAACCTGACGCGACCGAAGATGCGCCGCTTGCAGTTGATGAATCGCCGGCTGCACTGCTAGCAGCACCGTTAGCCGTCGAGTTTACGCCGGCAGCTGACGAATTCGCGCCTATTGCAGTTGAGCCTAAACCTGAAGCGTTCGCTTCATTACCGAATGCTGCTGAGTTGATCCCCGTTGCTTGAGCGCGGGAACCCGATGCGGTAGCACCGAATGCCGTTGCGTCTGCATCTTCACCAAATGCTGATGCTCGTTCCGCAGACGCCACTGCGCTTGAGCCGATCGCCGTGGCCGTATCACCACTTGCAGCCGACCCTGCACCAACTGCAGTTGAACCTTCAGCAGAAGCATTTGACAAAGCGCCCAAGGCCGTTGTGCCAATTGCGCCTGCAGAACTTCCGCTACCAAGCGAGACAGAAATTTCACCCACAGCCTGCGCACCTTGGCCAATTGCGGTCGCGTTGTCGCCCGAGGCATTCGCAAATACACCGTTGGCAGTTGAACCAAAGCCGGTCGCCGACGAGAACACGCCGGTTGCGGTCGAAGAGTCGCCCGAAGCGATTGCCGCACCGCCGATGGCGGTCGAAACTTGACCCGTCGCCTGCGAGAGCGGGCCAACGGAAGTATTTCCGCCGCTGGTCGCAGTCGATCCGTCCCCGATCGCAACAGACTGCAGACCGCTCGAGATTGCATTCTGACCAATCGCGACAGTTGCTTGCCCACTAGCCTGTGCGTTGAAACCAACAGCGGTCGCACCCTGATTTGTTGCTCCTGAATTATCGCCAAAGGCGCTGGATTGGTCGCCCGATGCAATCGCTCCGTCGCCATACTCAGCGCTGTCAGCGCCGGTGCCATCATCGATCAGATCGTCGAAGCTAGCATCGTCTACCGAGGTCAATTCGCCATTGGCGCCGACGCGAACGGTTTCATCCGCACCGCCAGTTCCAAGCCCAGTCAGTTGGTAGGAATTGGCGGCGTTGCCGATCACGACTTCATTCGCACCGGCAGTTACGCCGTTACCCAAGGCGACCGCATTGTCGCCAGTGGTTGAAGAACCCGCACCGATTGCGGCGCTGCCAACGCCGGCGGCGTTCGACTGCTGGCCAAGGGCAATGGATTGGACACCCGAAGCACTCGACTGACCGCCCAAGGCCAAAGCGCCATCAGCGGTTGAGGAAGACGATCCACCAACCGCAACCGATTCGAAACCCGTCGCCTCCGAGATTGGTCCGAGCGACGTGCTACCAGCGCCCGAAGCGGTAGCATCCCTGCCGCCAGCGAACGCCGAGCCTCCGCTTGCTTCCGATCCTTGCCCGACAGCGGTAGAACCGAAGCCGCTTGCGTCGGCATCGACGCCAAACGCGGCAGAACCGGATCCAGTGGAGCTCGCGCGGGGCCCAACTGCGGCCGAATCGCCACCCGAAGCAGCTGAGCCGTCGCCGACCGCGACCGAACTTGCACCAGCTGCCGCAGCGGCATTACCCAAGGCGGTAGATGCCGAACCTTGTGCGAGTGACAGATTGCCAATCGAAATGGCGTTAGCCGCCTGAGACCGGGCCTGCGTGCCCATCGCGATACCGTTGGCTTGTGATGCAGTTGCCAATTGCCCGATTGCAGTGGCACTAGCGCCGCCCGCTGCCGATTGAAGACCCACGGCAACCGACGCATCGCCGTTGGCGCTGGCATTCGAGCCAACCGCGGTGGCATCATCGCCGGTTGCATCGGCATTAGAGCCCAATGCTGTCGAACGTTCACCTGTTGCAGCCGCATCATCACCAAACGCTGAAGCGCCGACTTTGTTGGCAGACGCGCCATTGCCAACCGCGGCTGTGTTCGCAGCAAGTGCTTGCGAATCCGTGCCGATTGCTACGGAATTATCCCCGCGGGCATTGGTGTTGTTGCCAAAAGCAGACGCTTGATCGCCGGTTGCACGCGAAGAAAAACCGGTTGCGGTAGATTGGGTGCCCGAAGCGGTTGAATCGACGCCAGTTGCAGTCGATTCTACGCCAGATGCAAGCGAACTGGCGCCAGTTGCGGTAGCGCGGTTTGCTGTTGCTTGCGCGGCATTGCCGGTTGCGGTGCTTCGTGCGCCAGATGCTTCGGACAAACGACCTACAGCGGTCGAGGCTGAACCGGATGCAGTTGCGATTGAACCAAACGCTACAGAACCGCTGCCCGTTGCTGCCGCCAAATAGCCCGAGGCTGTCGCCGCAACGCCCGTGGCGTCTGCGTTTCGCCCGCAAGCAAGCGTTGTCACACCATTAGAAGTTGCCCCGCCATCGGTATCGCCAGCATCGGCAATACCATTGTTATTGGTATCCAGCAGGCATTCTTCTGCCGCTGCAGGGGTCGCTGTAAGTGCCGCCATGGCACCAAGCGCGAGAGCTGTTGCAGACACGGAAACCGCGAGCCCAGCCATTCTTCCAGTTTTGTAACGCATGATAGTAGTCACCTTCTCTGTTACACGAACACAAATTCGCGCGCCGCACCGGAAAACTCCGGCGTTGAAATACTTGCGACCCAGAAAAGGGGATTCTGATCAAATGGCCAATGCCATAAGTCAGGCAGTTGTTATGCCCCTTGGCAGCCTCACGACTGCGCTTTTTGCGACCCAGAAAGGTGGGGTTCCTGATCATCTGGCAAGGTGCCACGCGTCAGGGTGATTTTTCTGTCCCCAGTTACAGCCTGTGACTGCTCGCTTTCGGATTTGGATTTTTGAGCTTCTGCCGCTAACCACCCAAACGAATTGGACAGTATATCAAC